>DAHVVW010000309.1 GCA_027357125.1 Clostridiales bacterium | reverse complement strand
GCCTGCCGCCCGCTCCAAAACATCACGAATTAAATCATTCAATCCGGTAAAATCTACAACAGAATGTAAAATCGCAATGTCAGAAGTGCCAAAATACCGGCTGGCTAATCCCTGGGCGGCTGCCACACTGCAGACCATTAGTTTCGGCACCCCAAATGGCAGCGTGCGCATGATATTAGTTTCCATCAGCGAATTGGTTGCCCCACCGATTCCAATGACACCCTGAACTTTACCGGCAGCATAAAGCTCGTTAATCTTGGCGCTGGCCCCAACGGTCATAATTTCTCCCAGTTTCACCCGGTCTTCAGCGGCAAAGGCTCCATCACCAATGTTGCCCCGTGCAAAAATTTCTTCCCGCGTCACATCTGCCGGGATTCCTGCCAGTCCCCTGGTTCCCAGATCTAAAACAATCGTGTCGCATCCCCGCATTTCTATCTGGGCTTTTAGAAAATAAGTCTCAGCCGCCTTGGTATCCAGGGTGCTGAAAATGCCTACCGTCTTGCGCATACTTAATTTTCACCTCCTCGTACATTAATTCTTAATATTTTGAATTTTTAATTATTACTGTTATATTACATCTAAAAAATAAGATCGGCTATTCACACACTGGGTAAAAAGTTCAGTCAAAGCTTAGCCACTCTAGGTGAATTATCTTAAAATTTCTGCCTCGTTAAAACGTCTTTCTAATTCTTGCAGGGCAATTCTACGGGCAGAAGTTGTAAAAAACCAACGATCCATTTTACTTTGCAACCATTTAAGGCGTTCTGGGATATCCGGGCCAAACCGTGCCAGATAAAAAGCTAACCCCTCTGCACTAAACCGGAATAATTTATCCGAATCTTTGACAATTTTGTCACTGCCGGAAATTGGTGTCAGGCGGGAATCATGTCCATCTATAATAGCCAAAATCTCTTCGGATTGTGCGGAATTGTAGCCCACCTGCTCTAAAATTCCCCTAGCGATTTTAACTCCTTCAACCTCATGAATCCGATTGAGATCTTTATCATAGTTGCCTGGTCCAAACGCCTTAAGTTGCATAGCTTCGCTTAATTTGCTCCACCCAACATCATGGAGTAAGACTGCAGGAATGACGATTTCAGGATCCCCTTTTTCCTCCTGTAATAACATCTCTGCAAATCTCCTGGAAACAGGAATATGGATTTCATTGCCCCTTGTCTGCAAATACGGGGATGCCAGCGCAAAAATCTCTTCGTAAATGTGCATAAATTTCCTCCTAAGCATTTACTAATTCCGGCCACCGGGATGAATCGTCAATTTTTGTATTCCCTTTCCATCTCTTAAATAACTTGTGTTCGATCTGAAATTGATCGAGTACTTTACCAACCGTTTGCTTAATTAGGTCGTCAATGGACTCGGGCAAATGATAAAATGCAGGGATTGGCGGCAAGATAATAGCTCCAATTTGAGCAACATCTGTCAGCAGTCTTAAATGTCCTAAGTGGAGGGGGGTCTCCCGGACCATTAAAACTAACTTCCGTTTTTCTTTTAGACAGACATCACCAGCCCTTACTAAAAGATTATCGTTATAAGAATTGGCCACCGCTGATAATGTCTTAATTGAACAGGGAGCAATAATCATACCGTCAATAAGATAAGACCCGCTGGCAATAGCTCCACCCACATCATGGTAATCGTAACATTTGCTTCCCAAGGACCGAACCTGATCGACACTATAAGGAGTTTCTATTTGAATTGTCCTTTCAGCATCCGGTGATATTACAAGATGTGTTTCAACCCCTGCTGCATTCAAAGCTTCCAGTAAACGCACTCCATAAATCGCTCCTGACGCTCCGGAAATTCCCACCACAATGTTCTTTCTTATACCCATGGCCTAACCCTCCATTCTTATAAAAACTTTAATGCCATCTGCACTTGCAGACTAATTTCCGGATCTGCCAAATCAAGTTTTGAGATTTCCTGAATCCTCTTAAGCCTGTATTTTAAGGTTCCATCATTGATAAAGCTGCGGCGCGCTGCCGCCTGGATATTCTGATTGTTTTGATAGTAAAGTTTCAGAGTCTGGACTAACTCCGTTTTGTGTTTTTCATCATACTCAATCACCTCTCCCAAAAGTTTCTTGGCAAACCATACAAACCTCTCAGGATGAATTCCCAACATACCATAGATCCCGAGCTTTTCATACCTAAAGCAGGTGTGGTTCTTCTTCAAGTTCTTCATAATCTTATTGGCTGCACTCGCATTTTTATAATTCTCTCTTGCCTCTGAAATGCTAAGGCTGCTGGCACCGATGGTAATCCACCAATCTAAGTAAGGTATAGACTCCAATCCTTTGATGAACTCCTGCATAATTGATTCAATCATTTTGTTTCCTTTGTCTTGACAAACCATTACAATAATCCTATTTTCCTCAAAACTCATAACACCGTTGGCTGGAATGATATCTACCGCTTCTTTAATCCATTTGCTCATCTGTCCGGTCCGATCCCCTTCAAAGTCTAAGACGAGCTGGCTCAGCGGGTACTCAAGTTTTAGGCCCAATTTAACGGTTAGATCCAAGACCCGTTCCTCACTAAACAACTCACTAAACAACCACTCGTCCAATAAATTCTTTACGAGACTGCGTTTATTTTCGATTAAAACTTTCATTTTGAGTATTTCCAAGGCAATTACTATACTCGCATCACGTAAAATAATTCTATTTTCTTCGGTAAGTTGAGTATTTCCAAGCTCAACAGTAAGAAAACCAAGGATTTCTTTACCACCCATCACCGGTGTAAGGCAACACCGAACTTGTTTCCCTAACGGGTCCACTGTTTGGATTACGATAGTTTGATTTTTGTAAAATAGTTCGTGACTCTCTGCCGGAAACATGGCTAACAATTCCGAAGTAGACATTTTTTCCGTAATCTTAGCTGAGGCTAAGGTTTTAAAGTCGGTATCCTCGATCAGTACGGGTAATCCTATTGTTTGTGATATAGCCTCAGCAATTCGCTTGAGTCCAGAATTCTCTAACACTATACCTGTAAGTTTATCATGCAGATCTATAGATTTCTGAAGAGATTTCTGTTGCTTTACCAAGTGTTCGTTTACT
>DAHVVW010000308.1 GCA_027357125.1 Clostridiales bacterium | reverse complement strand
AGAAGCAGAAGAAGCAGAGGAAAAACAGAAGAATTTTTAGGCTGGTCGAGTATTGTGGCCACAATCGCAACGGTGATCCTGGCGCTTACAGCCTTGGTCACAGTATACATAACCGTTTCAGCCTGGGGTGATAAACGGGACTCGGACCGTCCTTACTTCACCCTTAAAGATTCCCCTAAAGTAGTGCAAACTCCGGAACTGAACTTTGAATTTAAGTTCTTTAATGTAGGGATACATCCAGCCGTTAATTTGCGCAGTCGGACCTTGGTCTTTAACCAAAACTTGTCCATGCCGCCGATTCATAAGGATGAGTTCGCTTTAGTGAACGAAATACCGAAAGATACGTCCTCAAGTTTAGTCATTAGTATTGCTAAATCAGAAATTGATCCAAATCGTAAAAATATTGACCCCAATTTTATTGTAATTGATCTTAGTTATGTAGATCCGATTTTGAAGAAACCATTTGCGCAAAGTATTTTTTTGAAATGGAACGGCGTAATTAATGGGCAAATCCAGCCTTTGGTTCATCTCAGACTTGAGGAAAAAGACAAGATTATGGATTACCTGAAAAAGCAAGGGTTCGATTTGAAAAACCCTCAAACTGGGTATTAATCTATATTTGATAAAAGTCGGTTGCAAATTCGTGACTTTAGTCGTGAGTAAGGCCGCCAAAATTTTTAAGTAAATCTAAATTCTACGTATATGGAAGTAGCCAATGCGTGATTACTAAAAGTCTGAATAGTAAAAATACTGGCTAAACGTCTAAAGGAAAGAATCCTCTTTGTGACGTAAGTTTACTAAGCTTAATGAAGCTTGATTAGGAAACAGAAAGAGAAAATAGCCGAATGTGATAACAGATTTACCATTTGTGACATTGAAGTTAAGTCTTAAACATAATACCATGAATTGAGAACATATAGGGAACCGAAAGGGGATTTACCAATGGAGAACTTCGAACACTTATTTAAGCCTCTTCGCTTAGGCAATATGGAACTGCCCAATCGTATCGTTCATGTACCGACTGACATTAGTTCATCTCATGCCGATGGTTCTGTGAGCTCAAGGGATCTTTACCACCATGCTGAGATTGCAAAAGGTGGTACAGGATTTATTATTGTGGGTGCGACTTCTCCTGATGCGAAAACAGGCAGGCCTACGGTGACCTGTTTAGTTGCCGATGCAGATAACTACATTCCCGGCTTGGCAAGGCTGGCGGAGAGTATGCACCGTTACGGTGCCAAGTGTGCTGTGCAGTTGCAGCATCCTGGACGACAAGCCGCCATTCCCCGTTATAATACGATGTCAACGAACGATATGGTGATTAAAGTGCCATGGTCCGCAGGCCATGAGGTTGTTTATGCTAACGCTGAGGAAAAAGGAAAGCAAGCGCGAGCGATGACGGTTGAGGAAATCATCGAGATGGTCGATCTATTCTCCGAAGCGGCATGGCGTGTTCAACAAGCCGGTTTTGATGCTGTTGAACTTCATGCAGCACATGGATATCTCATTGCCCAGTTCATGAGTCCTCACACAAATCGGCGAACGGACAGATTCGGTGGGAGTTTTGACAATAGAATGCGCTTCCCGTTAGCCATCATCAGCGAAATTCAAAGAAAGTGTGGTAAAGACTTCCCGGTTCTTGTACGGTATTCCGTTGACGAATGGATTCCCACAGGCAGAGGACTGGAAGAGAGCAAGCGGGTTGCCAAAGCGTTTGAAGACGCAGGAGTTGCTGCCTTAGATTTGAGCCAATGTATTACCGAAACACCTGGAGCAGGGTTCGACCCAATGTACTACCCTCAAGGCTGGACCATGTATGCCTCAGAGGAAATTAAAAAAATCGTTAGCATTCCCGTAATCAACAGCCATACCTTGAGGGATCCGGAGTACTGTGAGCAAATTCTAGCAGAAGGAAAAACAGATTTGGTCGGTCTCTCAAGACAGCTTCTTGCAGATCCCTACTGGGCTGCAAAGGTGAAGGCTGGAAAGATTAAGGCTGTGCGCAAATGTATATCCTGCCTCACCGGCTGCTGGCAAGAATCGATGTTGGCGAAAAAGGAAATCCGTTGTGCGATCAATCCAGCTACAGGTGATATGCGCTATGCCGAGATGAAAAAGGCTCAAAAGCCGATGAAAATTGCTGTCGTTGGTGGAGGCCCTGGCGGTATGGAAGCCGCTCGCTTGGCAACGATCCGTGGGCATCAAGCCACAATTTTCGAGAAAACTGGGGAGCTCGGTGGAGCTATTTTAGGCTGCTGCTTAGTTCCTGGTAAGGAGAAAATGAAATGGTATGCTGACTGGATTCGCCACGAGATTCAAGAATTAGGGGTAGAAGTTAGATTAAGGCATGCTCCCAGTGTTGAGGAATTAATGGATTACGATGTCGTAGTCAATGCCACTGGAGCCAGTTCGTATGTTCCTAATGTTCATGGCGGCAATCGGGATAATGTCATTGGATTTGAGCAAGTTTTGGCGTGCCCGAAACGCACCTGTGAATTTAACCCCCCTGATCGGCAGATGACAAAGACGGGTGACAAGGTTCTCGTCTGGGGAGATTACTATGCGGGCGTCGATACGGCAGAATTCTTGGGATCTATTGGACGGCAAGTCACGATCGTAACGGAAAACCGAGAACTGGGCTCCACTCTCGAACCCGTGCATATGTATGTTGCTCGTAAACGCTTTAATCAAACCGATGCTGAGGCGTTAGAATCCAAGCCATTTGCCTATCCGGTTCGGGTGCTGACCGGAACTACGGTCTATGAGATTTTGGACGGCAAAGTCGTGGTTCAGGATCATAACTTTAATAAGACTACTCTGGATATTGATACGGTTGTAACGTGTCATGTACGTCCCAATCATGAATTGCTGGAGAAGCTGCAGGCAGCGGGGTTAAAAGTTGTGAACATTGGTGACTCCCTCAAAGTCCGGAATCTCAAAGCTGCCGTGTCAGAAGGCGCAGGATTTGGCTTAACGATCGACGGAGACACCCTGTTTAATGCCAATCACGCTATCATGGATGAATTGCCCCTTGATGTAAAGGAACTCCTTCAGCGGGCTTAGGGCCAAAAGGCCTG
>DAHVVW010000307.1 GCA_027357125.1 Clostridiales bacterium | reverse complement strand
AACATCGAAGATTATATTGTTGATTATAGGATTTTAGAGCGAGTTAAGGAAGACGGGCAGGAACGCCAGCATATACTCTTGGCGGCCCTGCCGAGGTTCCAGTGGGAAAGGTTTTGGTCAGAGTGGGAGAAGATCGGACTTAAGCCCCGGGCTGTTGATCTGGTGGCAGATAGCTTGGCCCGGCTCTACAAAGTTTTAGGCAAGCCCTCTTCCGTCCACGGTCAGAAGGCGGTAAACAGAGAAATACGCGGTGCTGCAAGCAATGCTACAAGCGTTACTGCCGCTGCCGGCAATCTGTCGGAAGATAAAGAGGCCGGTGACCCGGTGAGCGAAGATGTGGCGATCATCGATTTAAGCAGTGGCAGAGTAGAGTTCGTATTATTGGAGCATGGAATCCTTTTTCTCTATTCGGATTTGGAACTGCATTTGGAAGAATTCGCGGACTTTATGATTTCTCGGAAAGCTGATGCGGGGATAGAATCTGCGAAGGAACTAACCACAGATACTACTGCAGAATCTGGAATAGATCAAGCGTGGGAACTGACAGGAGAGTCAGCTACGAGGATTTCCGAAGCTAATTCAGCCTCCGGATTTTCAGAATCGAGGGCCACTACGCGGGAATGGGTACGCTCAGAGATTGAAATGGCCTTAGTACCGGTTTTGCGAACGATGGCTGATTTCTTAAGTTTTTTTGCGGCCCGTCATTTCGGGAAACAGGTTGACCGAGTATACCTGACGGGGGAATATGCGAACTGGAGTTTTGTGCCCGAGCTTTTGGAGAGTAATTTGAATGTTCCTGTTCAAGCAGGATTTCCTCATAGCTGGAGGCCTAGGTTCGGCCGGAGAGCGCGCAGTTCGCAAAAAGACTGGATGAAGTATGGGAGCCTGTACGGGTTGGCCCTGCGGGAGGACTAGATGTACCAAAAGACTGAATTTAACTTTATGTTGGTTTGGGAAAGACAGCAAGCCAGGGCTGCGGGTAAACGGATTTCGCGGCTTACGCCCCTGGCGATGGCTGCCCTGGTTGTCGGGGTCTTGATAATCCTCGTGGGAGCAAGTGCGCCCTGGCTTTGGGAATACAAGCTGGAGCGGGAATTAGACGGTCTCAATCAAAAACTGTCAGTTTTGTCCCCTTTGGAAAGCAAAGTGCAGCAGCTTACGGCGCTTCAGACACAGAAACAGAAAAACGATCAACTCCAGGCTGCAGTCAAGCAGAATACTAAAGACCCAGGACCGCTCCTGGACAAGTTAAGTAAGCTCCTGCCCATAGGGACAAAGGTGAACGCTTTTTCCCTGCAGGGTGACAATACCGTAAATGTAAGCGTGACTGTGCCGACTCCGGTAGACGTCGCCAGGCTCTGGAGCAGCCTGCGCGACTCGGGTCTATTCCAGGATGTGGATATTAAGTCTGTATCCCTCGAAGACAAGGAACAGCAGTTAGCCTTGACGCTTAAACGCAAGCAGAATTGAGTACCCGGAGAGGGTGACAGGCATGAAAAAGGAAAAACTTGAGGCTGGTGCACTCGTTGTGCTTTTGGGATTAGGATTAATATATGGCTACTACACCTACCTTTTAAGTCCGGAAATTGAGACGATCAAGCAAAAAACCGGCCAACTTACCGAGCGGGGAGCGTATTACCAGCGACTGCAAAATTACGCCGGTAATGAAGCGGGTCTGGATAAAGAAATCCAGACCCTTGAACAGGAAGTAAAAGGGTTAGCGGTGATGGTTCCGGCACGCTTAGACAAGCCGCAGATAATGGTAGATCTTTACACCCTGGCAAAACAAAAGGGGGTTTATCCACAGACAGTGGTGTTTGCCGAGCCTCAGGTTAAGTCAGGATATCAGGAGCTTCCCCTGACATTTTCCTGTTTGGGTCAGCCTGATAATGTCCTCAGCATGATTTCAGCTTTGGTTGCCAGCCCAGATTCGAAACTGGCCTTGCAGGCAGTTAACCTTACCCAGCAGCAGGGGGTATTGCGGGCGGAACTTAAGCTCACTGGATATTTTAGCCAGGATGCTCCTCCCGGGGAAAAACCGCCGTTCATGAATTCTTCTTTTGGAGTGGATAACGTAGCCCAAATGTTTCAGCCATAGCGAATGTTAGAGCAGATTTCCACGAAAAATGGGCTAGTCCGTGTAAAATGGAAAAGCAGTAATCCCCCTTTTGGCGCATAAATATTAAGACAACGCGCGAAAGGGGTGGAGGAATGCTAAGCGAAATTCTCCTGACCGGGCTTGCCTTGTCTGTTCTTAAAGGAATAACGCTGCTCGTATCCTATATAAATAACAACGCTTTTCCCCAACCGCTTAGCGAAGTGGAAGAAGCGCGTTACTTGGGTGTACTGAAGAAGAGCAAACTCAAGAAAATCCTGACTTCCAAAGAGAAAACGGAAGTTGAACACGCGCGCAACAAGCTTGTGGAACACAATTTGCGCTTAGTGGCCCACCTTGTTAAAAAGTTCGATGGTACCGGGGAAGACAGTGATGATCTCATCTCGATTGGGACCATCGGCTTAATCAAGGGGATTAACACTTTCAATGCAGACAAAGGCACCAAGCTTGCCACTTATGCTGCGCGTTGTATTGAAAATGAGATTCTCATGCACCTAAGGTCTCTGAAGAAGTCGCGTGGGGAAGTCTCAATCTATGACCCGATTGGAATTGATAAAGAGGGCAATGAAATTTCTTTAATAGACGTGCTGAGTTCCAATGCGGAAGCCATCTCTGATCAGGTGGAAAATGAATTCGAACAAAAAGCTCTTTTGGAAAAGGTTAAGAAGCTCACGAAACGGGAACGTCTTGTTTTAGAGTTGCGCTACGGCCTCATGAACAGCCCGCGGCGCACGCAGCGGGAAATTGCCAAGTCTCTTGGAATCTCCCGTTCCTATGTTTCGCGCATCGAGAAAAGGGCAATCCAGAAGCTGATGGAAGAAATGAGTGAGGCGAGATAAGTGAAAAGAGATTATTCGAAAGATATTTAGCGAAGATATGTGGCGAGGAAATTGAAGAGGACGCTGTCTTGGGCTGAAACCAAGGCAGTGTCTTCTTTATATTTTCACCCTTAGTAGACACTTCTTCCGCATCCAC
>DAHVVW010000306.1 GCA_027357125.1 Clostridiales bacterium | reverse complement strand
TGTCTGACACAGGCAGGGAGACCGCAGTCTGCGATAACCGATACTTTAGTTTGTCCACAGCTATTCTTATCATAGATTTCCGCTTACGACTTCCGATAACGCTCAGTTGTCCTCCCTGCTAACGAGCGGAATTACTCCTGAGGCAAAGGACGGAGAGCGAAGAATAGCGGTGGGGCAACTTATCTCCCGCTCCCCAGAAAACCTATATCGCGTTCCATGAGAACCCGCTCCGCTGCCTCCATAACATCGGCCAAAACCGCTCCCCCAGTGGCCAATCCACCCGCCCCAGGACCTCTCCAGAAAAGTTCACCAACTATCAGCGTCCGTAAAGACAGGGCGTTTTGGACCCCAGCAACTCGACTTAACAAGTCTGTATCGGGCAACCATTCGACTCCGACTCTGATTTCCGTTTTTTGCGGTTTAGCACGGGCAATCAATTTAGGAATACGCCCCAGTCTTTTCTCCAGAGCGATTTGCCGTTTATCCAGGTATTCGATTCCGGAAATCGTCACATCTTCAAGGTGAATATCCACATTAAAACACTCTCGACAGAGAATTACCAATTTGCAGGCCGCATCTAAACCGCTAACATCCATTGTGGGATCTGCTTCGGCATACCCGGCTTCTTGGGCAAGACGAAGTGCCGTTAAATAGTCTTCACCCAAATCATACATCCGACTTAAAATAAAGTTTGTTGTGCCATTAAAAATTCCTTCAACTTCTTCAATGCGATCTCCGCAAAGACCCCGTTGAATTGTGCGCAAAATTGGAATTCCGCCTAAAACGCTTCCTTCATATAGCAGGCCGGTCCCATTTAGGCGGGCAAGAGCTTTGAACTCTAGGCCGTGTAAAGCAAGCAATAACTTGTTGGCTGTTACAACCTGTTTCCTTTGCTCCAAGGCTTGCTTCATATAATCATAGGCCGGATGTTCTCCCCCCATTACTTCCACCACAATATCAATTTCCGGATCTTCCAAAATATCGCGAGCATCGGTGGTTAATTCAGGCAAACCAACGAATCTTTTCTTTTTAACATCTTGAACTAAGGCCCTTTCAATCTTCAGCGGGGCACCAATTCGACGGCTAATCTCCTTATTCTGCAAATTAATCCCTTGTACAAGTCCCTGCCCTACAGTTCCAAACCCCAGTAGCCCCACGCGTACATCACCATTTCTCAACTTTCTGCCTCCTCCTCTTTTTCAGAGAGTATTTGTAGGAAAACAAAAAACTCTTCCTTTCCAGGAAGAGTTTACAGACAGCCCTTAGCTCAACTCATCTTCCAGGAACATCCTGCAGGAATTAGCACCACTGCCTCAAAGGCCGGTTGCTGGGTTTCATCGGGCCAGTCCCTCCACCACTCTGGATGAGAATTATTCATTTACTTTGTTAGTATACTACGCCGTTAAATGACATCTGTCAATTTTTTTTGCAGCGACCTTTCAAAGTCCCTGTTCCTTATTTGATTCGATTCTCCGAAAAGACAGGCTGGTCCATCCTTTTTAAGCTTCCTTTGACGCACCCTATGACCTTCCACACTAGGTTCGGTTAACTTGTCACAGGACCTATGCACTTAATGGTAGTTCTTGGCTACTCGGGTAACCATTACCTCAAAACATTCGAATCTCATCTGGCCAAAATGAGTCAAAAATCCTTGCAAATCTACGCACAGTTGTGTCAAACTGGATATAGACCTGCTGAATCCCTTTCCGGGCTTTCAGCCGGATCTCGCAACGAGTGTGGAAAAGGCTATGTCAATGCCTGAGTAGTAATAATATTTTAATCTAGTTGTAGCTTTTAAGCTAAAAACGTGGTAGTGGGAGTAGAAAAAGATGAACGATTACAGGCCATACTGTATCAATTACCAATACCGGGAGAAGCTGTTGAAGGCATTTTCCCTGTCGGGAACTCGCTTGAGTTTTTCTGCTCGGGTCTTGGTGGAGTCCGGATATAGGAAATTAAACTATGTTTGTATCATCTTGAGTGGGAGGGTGAAGCAGTACTTTATTGATCCAGAGGGGGCGAAACGGACGATCCTCATCCTTTCACGAGGGGACATTTTCGGTGAAATCACTTTGCTCCAGGATGACTTTGATTGGGTGTTAACCGAGACCTTGGAATCGACAGAAGTCCTGCGTATTGATGGGGAGACTTTCTTTACGGTGTTAAAGACTGACCCAGACGTGGGAAAAGAGCTTTTGCGGATGGTGAGCACTAAATTCCGTATTCTCATGGCGGAGATCCATGATATGACATTTTACTCTACCCGCGAGCGTTTAGCTGAATTGCTCAAACGGCTGTCAAAGCAACATGGGATTAGAACGGAGCAAGGCGTCGAGATCAATCTCAAGTTGACCCATGAGGAGATCGCTGCCATGATCGGTTCTTCTCGCGCCACGGTGACTAGGATGCTTGAGGATCTTGAACAGGAAGGTTTCATCAAGCGAAGGGGGAAGCATCTCATTCTCTTAACTTCCTCTTGAAACCCAGACTAGGCCTGCAATGTACAATTTTGGTTGCATATACGGCCAAGTTTCAATATAAATAGGGCTTGTTGAATAGCCCAAAAATGCCAACACAACTGGTTTCAGACTCTTTGTGTCGAATCCTTATGCAAGGAAAATACCGAAAATCAGCTAAAAACCTTGCACTTGTAGAGTTTATTATGCATTGACGTCCTAATTGTCAGATGGTCATCAGAGACTTTGTTTCTCCCCTTTGACGTGCCTCACTAGCTGACATTCTGTCTTAACTTTTGTTGAATCTTCTCCAACATGTCTGAAGTCAATTTTGCTAAATCATATTTAGTTGCAAAGCCCCATTCTTCAATAGCTGCTGTAGGATCAATGGAATTCGGCCAACTATCTGCTATAGCTTGACGGACAGGGTCAACATTATAATCCATTTTGAAATCAGGTATATATTTTCTGATTTCCGCAGCAAAATCTTCTGGCTGAGCGCTAATTGCTGTAACGTTATAAGCATTTCTGTGAATAAGCCTAGTAGAATCGGCCTCCATCAATTTAATAATCGCATCTAAAGCGTCGGGCATATACATCATATCCATATAGGTCCCTTGTGAGATATAGGAGATATATTGCC
>DAHVVW010000305.1 GCA_027357125.1 Clostridiales bacterium | reverse complement strand
GATTGACATGGTCTCGGTGCGGCCCGGAATATTGCCGGCCACCATCAAGGTGGCTCCGAAGTCCCCCATGGCGCGGGCAAAGGCCAGAGCAACCCCGGAAATGATGCCCCGCCAAGCCAGGGGCAGCACCACGGTCAAAAAGACGGAGCGATTGCTGTGTCCCAATAGACGGGCAGCGTTCACCACATCCCGGGGAATACTGCCCATCGCATTGCGTAACGAAGATACGAGCAGTGGAAAAGAGACGATGCCCGCCGCCACAACCGCACCTTGCCAGGAAAAAACCAGGCCTTGCCCGCTGATTTTCTCATAGAGCTGTCCCAGAGGGCTTTGGCGCCCGACTAGTACCAGCAGGTAATACCCCAGCACGGTGGGTGGCAGAACCAGCGGCAAGTTAACGATCGAGTTAAGCAACCTGGCCAGCGGCCCGTAATGCTCGGTGAGCCACCAGGATAAAGGCAAAGCGGCCAACAGTCCGAGCAGCGTGGCGGTCGCTGCGACTTTCAGGGATAGGTAGAGTGGGAAAAGATCCATGGCTGCGTACGCTCCTTACATCTTAAAGCCATAGCGGCTAAAGACTTGTTTGCCTTCGGAACTTTTCAAGTAGTTGAGAAAATCCGCTGCAATGTCTCGGTTTTTGGAATTGGAGAGCACTGCCGCCGGATAGACGATCGGTTTGTGCGCGCTGTCCGGCACAGAATAAGCCACCTTCACTTTATTGGAAAGCATGGCATCAGAACGGTAGACAAATCCGGCCTCCGCATTTCCGGTTTCCACATAATTGAGAACCTGGGCGACATCTTTGCCATAAACGAATTTTGGTTGGAGAGTATCCCATAATTGCAGGGATTTTAAGGATTCCTGAGCATATTTGCCGGCCGGAACAGAATCCGGAATGGCAAGTGCTATCTGTTTGATTTCTGCTTTGGTAAGGTCCTGCACCCCGTTGATCGTCTGCTTGTCCTTCCCGGTGACCAACACCAGCTCATTGCTTAGTAAATCAATCCTCGTTCCTTTGTCGATGAGGTTCTTCTGTTCTAAGGCATCCATTTGGGACTTGCCCGCAGAAATGAAAAGATCGGCGGGAGCTCCCTGTTCGATCTGCTGCTGTAAAGTACCGGAACCGCCAAACGTGAACGTCAGCTTCACATCGGCATGCTTCCCCTGATAAGCTTTGGCCAATTCAGTTAAAGCCCCTTGCAAGCTGACCGCCGCCGGAACCATGATCTCCTGGGCTTGCCCTTTGACGCCGTTGGTTCCTGGGTTATTCTGGCTTCCACAGCCGATTAGAGATAACAAAGCCAGCATGCTAATAAGAAACAGAACCAGCATCTTTTTTCTCATGACTCTTTCCTCCTTCGATTTGTCTTATTATTGAACAAAAAAAGCTCCACCAAGGAATGTGGAGCTTATAGGTCTGTTGCTTGCGCACGCACCAAATCAGCCACCTCCTTCTCAAAATGTGAAGGCATGCCTGTTTCCGGGCATACCCCGTGAGCAAAAACGCTCAGGCCGATTGCCATAGATCTCTCATTAGGACAATCTGGCTCGGAGATCAAGATATTAAGTTTTAAGGCTTACATAAACAAACATGAGCAAACATAACTGAACTCACGGATTATTATACGATATGTTATAATGAGTTACAATAGGAATTTTGCCAATTTGGTTCATAGGAGTGAGTCTGTTTGGCCCCAGAGATCTCATATACACCGGAAGAAGTCGCCAATATCCTGAAAATATCCCGCTTCACAGTCTACGAATTGATCAAACGCGGGGATTTAGCGGCTTACCGGATAGGCCGCAAGGTGCGGGTTGAGGCCGCCGACTTGGAAAACTACAAGCAAAAGGGCAAGGGATTGCCGGTTAGCCTGCCCTATCCCCAGACTGAATCGAACCCCAACCATTCATCTGCCGGGGAAGGCTTGATCATCTGCGGGCAGGATCTAGTGCTGGATATTCTAACGCGGCATCTGGAAAAAAGGTTTCCCCATGTCCGCTTTTTGCGCAACTATATCGGTAGTATGGACGGCTTGACGGCGCTCTATCACGGTCAGGCCAATGTCGTCACGGCCCACCTCTGGGACGGCGATACAGGGGAATACAATCTCCCTTATATCCGCCACCTGGTGCCCGGACATAAAACCGTTGTTTTTAATTTGGTGTACCGGACAGAAGGATTTTATGTCACCGCGAACAATCCCAAAAATATCCGTACTTGGGCCGACCTGACGCAGCCGGACCTGCGGTTTGTCAATCGGGAGCGGGGTTCCGGCGCACGGGTTTTGCTGGATGAGCACTTGCGCCAACTCAGCATTTCTCACAGCCGGATCAACGGCTATGAACAGGAAGAAACGAGCCATGTGGCAGTGGCCAGCCGGGTTGCCCGCGGGGAAGCCGATGTGGGATTGGGTATTGAAAAAGCAGCCCTGCAGGTGCAAGCGGTGGAGTTTATTCCCATGCAGCAGGAACGCTATGATCTGGTCATCCGGCTAGAAGATCTGGGTAAACCGCACTTTCAAGCCCTGCTGGAAATCCTGCGTTCAACCGCCTTTCACAATGAAATCACGGGGATCGGAGGGTATGACCTGTCTGATATGGGAAAAAAGATTGCTGAAATCTAACTCCTCCCGAAGCAAGTTGCCTTTATAAAAAAAGCGGCTCTTACATCTAGAAGAGAACCGCTTTTTAATATTACGATAATATTGAGTCCTAATTGCTAGAATTACCTCTGGCATTTACGAGGATATAGCCTTATCTGTAGCTCTAATGCTATTGTGAGATATTACCCAGTTAACAATGAACATTGATATAGTACCAGAGACGCTGCTTAAGGCTCCTGCTTCCATAACATTAGAAATAAAGAAAGTGAAAATAATTAGATAAGAACCTACGCCAATGAGAAAGGAAAAGATTGCCGCTACTCGATGGGCCTTAGGCATAAGAATCCCTGCAATAAGCGGACCGGCAACCCCTGAGAGAACCCCATTAATTCCGATCCATACCAACGAAGTTAATGATTTCGGCTGAGTTAGAGCGATGCTCACGGCTACTGCGCCAACTAACCAAATGCTTATTCTTCCTACTAACAAACTGAAATCTTTGCTGTTTCTTTTTTCGGTTTTCCCAAGGATAAGATTACTCCCCTTGCGG
>DAHVVW010000304.1 GCA_027357125.1 Clostridiales bacterium | reverse complement strand
CTACACTTCCTGGAGCCCCAATATTTTGCGCAAAGCCGCGGTTCATGCGACCGGACCTTATACGATTCCAAACGTTAAAGTGGACAGTTACGCTGTTTATACCAATAATCCCTATACCGGTGCCATGCGCGGTTTTGGTGCCGCCCAGCCGGTTCTGGCTTATGAAAGTCAAATGGATCTGCTAGCCAAGAAATTGGGAATATCTCCGGTCGAAATACGGTTGCGCAACCTCTTTAAGGTAGGGAGCACGACCGCTACGGGCCAGGTCTTGACGGAAAGCGTGGGGCTGGAAGCCTGTCTGAAGGCAGTGCTCCCTTATCTGGCAGACAAGGAGGGGCAGAAATGAAGAAACGCGGAGTAGGCTTAAGCTGCACCTGGTACGGTACGGGGTACGGCAACGGCTTCCCTGATGTTTCAAGCGCTTTCATTGAAATTCATGAAGACGGTTCAGCAACTGTCCTAACCGGAGCTATTGATGTGGGGCAGGGGAGCAGTTCTGTCTATGCTCAGATTGTCGCTGAAGAATTAGGGATACAACCTGAAGATATAACTGTCGTGACTGGAGATACTGATGTTGCCCCGGACTCAGGCACAACTGCGGCCACGAGGCAGACTTACAACACAGGCAATGCCGTGCTTAGAGCTGTACGTCAAGCCAAAAGCAAATTATTGGACTACGCAGCCCGCGCTTTTTCCTGTACCACGCCCCAAGGGATTGAACTGAGGGACGGCTATATCGGGGTTAAGGGAGATCCATCGCGCACAATGTCGCTGAGGGACATGGTCAGCCAAGCCCGCTTGAACGGGGAACGCTTCATCGGTGCGGATAGTTTCACGGCCCGTACTACTCCGGTAGATATGGAAAACGGCCAGGGTGCTCCGTATTGGCCTTATGCTTTTGGCTGTCAAGTAGCAGAAGTGGAAGTGGATACAGAGACGGGTATCGTGCGCATCATAAGGATAGTGGCGGCGCACGATGTGGGTAAAGCTATGAACCCTACTCAGGTGGAGGGACAAATTGCCGGAGGGATCGCCCAAGGGCTTGGGTACGCTCTGCTCGAACAGGTAGAGCTTAAGGAAGGGAAAATTCAAAACCCGGCTTTGTCCAGTTATTTAATTCCTACGGCCTTGGATGTGCCTGAAATAGAGAGCATCATTGTCGAAGAGGCAGAGAGCAGCGGCCCGTATGGGGCCAAAGGGCTGGGAGAGCCTGCAATGCTGCCTGTGGCCGCTGCAGTTATTAATGCTATCGATGATGCCGTAGGGGTGCGGATCACTTCTTTGCCGGCTACCCCGGAAAAAATCCTGGCTGCCCTGGCAGAGAAAGAACTTGAAGAAGAAAGGAGGTGACGTGAGGTCAAAAAAACTCAGTGTTGTTTCTCAAAAGTTCAGAAAGTCGAAAACTTAGGGAGGGTTGTGCATGTCAACAGTTCAAAGTTCTAACGGACTGTTAGAACGAATCTTTCATTTGAGCGAATACAAGACTAATGTTCGCAAAGAAATCTTAGCCGGCGTCACTACGTTTTTGACGATGGCCTATATCCTTTTTGTTAATCCCATGATCTTAAAGGACGCCGGGATGCCTGTAACTGCAACGTTTGCAGCCACGGCCATATCTGCGGCAGTGGCTACCTTAATTATGGGTCTTTATGCCAACTATCCAATTGCGCTTGCTCCCGGGATGGGCTTAAACGCTTTCTTCACTTACGCTGTCGTGCTCGGAATGGGCCTTCCATGGCAAACAGCCTTGGGGGCGGTATTCATTTCCGGGGTTGTGTTCTTCTTGTTGACCGTAACTAAGGTACGGGAATGGATTATTGAGGGCGTACCTCAGGCACTCAGATTATCCAT
The DNA here is from genome assembly GCA_027357125.1 of Clostridiales bacterium. Taxonomy (GTDB): domain Bacteria; phylum Bacillota; class Desulfitobacteriia; order Desulfitobacteriales; family Desulfitobacteriaceae; genus Paradesulfitobacterium. The sequence continues at coordinate 1,305 of DAHVVW010000304.1, read as the reverse complement.
CGGCGTCGGCATTGGTCTCTTTATTGCCTTCATCGGCTTAAAAAATGCCGGGATCGTTGTTGGAAACAAAGATACCTTTGTTATGCTGGGCAACATGAAAGATCCGGGAGTCTTAGTGGCGGTATTCGGCTTGATCGTCACGGGTGCGCTGATGGCCAAGAAAGTTAAAGGCGGCCTCTTAATTGGGATTTTTGCAACGACTATTGTTAGCATGATCTTCAAAGTCTCCCCGGCACCTACCGGAATTTCCAGTATCATTGCTCCCACTAATCCGGTCGCTGCGGTTGCGCCGACATTCATGCAACTTGACATTTTGGGAGCATTGAACTACGGCCTGATCTCAATCCTTTTCGCCTTTACCTTTGTCGATCTTTTTGATAATATCGGGACTTTGCTCGGGGTCTCACGCAAAGCGGGATTGTTGGATGAAAAGGGCAACTTACCCCGGGCCGGCAAAGCTTTAATGAGTGATTCGATTGGCACAATGTTCGGTTCTGTAATGGGAACTCCTACTGTTACTTCCTATATTGAAAGCGCCTCCGGTGTGGCTGAAGGAGGAAGAACAGGTTTAACTGCTGTGACTGTTGCAGTGCTCTTCGGTGTCTCGATTGTCTTTGCTCCTTTGGTCGGGCTGATTCCGGGTCAAGCCACTGCACCTGTTCTGATCCTGGTAGGCGTTTTGATGATGAGCGAAATTGTCCATATCAAGTTTGACGACTTTACTGAAGCTTTTCCGGCTTTCATGACCATTGTGATGATGCCGCTAACTTTCTCGATCGCTCAAGGTTTAGCCTTCGGTTTTATGTCCTATACGATTATTAAACTAGTTACCGGGCGTCATAAAGAGAATAATCCCGTTACCTATACTTTAACGGTTCTCTTCATTTTGCACTTCATCCTGTCTTCAGGGGCATAACGCCGCTTATTAATCCAAACAGAAAACTTTAACCATTGCCGCTTGCCCGCAACGGGCAAGCGGTGGTATTCAACTGCCAGCCTACCTTACAAGGAGGGGAGTTTTGCCTATGCGCACACTTTTTAAGAATGCAACCATGGTCACGATGAATGCTCAGCGTGACGTGATCAAGGGGAATTTGCTGGTAGACGGTTCGGTTATTGCCGCCATCGGGGATGTAAACGAACCTGCTGATAAGGTAATCGAGCTTAACGGGGACTTGCTTATTCCCGGTTTGATTCAGACTCATATACACCTATGCCAGACCTTATTACGCGGCCAGGCTGACGATCTTGAACTGTTGGATTGGCTGAAGTTAAAAATATGGCCTCTGGAAGGAGGACATGACC
>DAHVVW010000303.1 GCA_027357125.1 Clostridiales bacterium | reverse complement strand
TCCGCCTCCGTTTCCACAATGACTTTAAGCGGACGTCCCATACCCAACACCCTCTTAACTTGGTGCAAACTGTCAGGAATCGGAAGATCCCGGAGTTTATCCCTGACCATTCCCCTCGTGTCCAGGACACCCTCTCTAAAATTCAAGGGCACGCGATATTCTTGCATAAGATGCTGCTCTGCTTTCTTGAAGCCATCTTCGGTCAAGTCTCCCCGTCCAAACAGGACACAGTGGCAAGTGCCGCGTTCTTCAATTTCCTTTTCGATAAATTTGCAGGGACAAATTAATTTTCTATTTAATTCTTCTGAATCGGATGGTTCAAAACATGGACAGTATCTTTTGCCAAATGCTTTCTCACTTTCAACAATCCATATTTTGAGATTAGTAAAAAACATCCAGTGCGGATTTGCTTTTAGACCTTTCTGGGCGGCAAACTTCTTGATCCAAGTATCTTGTTTTTTAATCTCAATCCGGTACTTGATGTATGAGCCAAAAAAGTCTCTCATCATATTGGCGGTCTCGCTAAAACCCATTTTCCTCACCTCCACCTAACAAGCTTTAAAGTAAATGCATAGCAGCTCAGTTAGTATTTTTAGATGTCGCAATGGATCTCGACTGGACAGGCGTCGGGCTAATTGCATTTCGCAAGTGACTTTTCCCGGATCCTGCGCCGTACCTCGGTTACGATTCCGACAATACCGAGGGTGAAGATAACTGTAAAAATAACTGCCACATACGGGAATGACTGCGATGTTGCCGCACTGCCTGATTGATTTTGTGCCAGCGCATTATAAGTCCGTATCAGCGCTTGACTACCGACATCTTTCAGCATATCTGAGCCAGTGACTCGCCCCTGACCAAGTATCAGATCGATATTTGTAATGCCAGGTCCACCCAACGACTAATATGCTTCCACCTACTACACCACCCGTGGTCGCTGCAGTTCCGATCTGGCGGAGCTTTGTCAAAGCATAACCCATAAACGTGATTGCCAGGACCGCTGAAAAAGCCGATAGGTATTCCTCCTTGCGCGTAAAACTGATCCACCAAGTTTCATTCGCAGAATATTTAATTTGGCCTGTATTTGTAAAATCACCTGGCGTTATGTCACAAGAAGCCCCTTCCGTAGGGTTTTGAGGCACCTTGAAGGTCATGCGATCGAACGCAGTGTAACCCAAAAATGCTACTAAGAATAGAACAATTAAGAAATAGGTTGTTTTTTTGTGCATAAATTATCTTTTCCTCCTCCTCTATGCTATGGTTACAGCTAGTGCGTGGCGAGACAGCGCTCCATCGAATCGTTGGGAATTGTTGTAAAATACTCAAGTCCTTCCGGGAGAATCGGTGTTTGCCGATAACGCAGCCCCAAGAGCAGCTGTCAACTCAGGCTCCGGCGGGACTACTACCTTTGCCGACAATTGTTTTTCCAAGAGGTAAACGAGGGGGCGATAGTAAGCTCCTCCCCCTGTGAAAATTACTACTTCCGGCTGTCCCTGTGTCTCAATAAAACGTGCCAGTCTGGTTGCCGTACTTTTAAATAGGCCAGCCAATACGGATAACTTGGGGGTGCCCTTGGCTAGAAGGGTGATTACTTCAGACTCGGCAAAAACCGTACACATAGAGTTAATAGTCACCGGCTCAGCATCTAAGGCCGAATCAATGTCTGCCGGGGCGAGATCTAGTCCTTTAAAGATCACATCTAAAAAGCGTCCTGTGCCTGCCGCACATTTATCGTTCATTACAAAACTGACGACTTTGCCCTGGCTATTCTTTTTGATAACTTTAGCATCCTGACCGCCCAAGTCCAATACAAAAGGGATCTCTGGGTAAAAGTAGTGGCACCCCCTGGCTTGACAAGTGATTTCAGTAATAACGCGGCTCTCCGGAAAACTGACACGGCCATATCCCGTTACAACTATCTCCTCTGGTTCGTACTCCCGGCGAATACTCTTAAGCAGTTCGCGCCCGGTAGAGACAGGATCAAACCGGGTTGGAACTGTTGTTTTAAAAACCGGTTTATCGTCATCCAGGATCACCAGCTTGGTGTTAACTGATCCGAGATCCAGTCCGGCAACGATCATTTCAACATCTCCAAAAATGCATCAATTCTCGTCTTAAGCTGGCCTTGATCTTCTTCGGAAAAATCGCTCTCTAATTTAAGGTGTGGAATGTTACGCTTATCCAGTTCTTTGGCCACGTTATAACTTTCCACCCCATACGGCTGACAAAATTGCAGGGAAAAATCTATAACCCCATCAGCGTGCAAATCATTAGTCATTGTAACAATATCTTCAATCCGCCCGGTATTGGGGGTAAAACAGGCACAGTTAACATTCAGGGGCCGTTTGGCAATATTACTAAGCATCTCTTCCGCTGCTTCGGCGGGTTCGGTTAAATCCTTATAATAGCGTTCACCTGTACAGGTTTCTTCGCTAACCACAACTCCACCCGATTGTTCAATGAGAGCGTGAATCTTCCAGGCTGGGATCGGTTGCGGGGTCCCGGTGATTAGAATACGCGGGGCATTGTCCGGTGCCACTCCTTCTTTTCGCGCTACCCGTTGTTCCAACTCATCGCAAAGAATATTAACCTGCTTTGCAAACCGTTCCGGATCGTCAAAAAACGCCAATTGGTTAATTAATAACACGTCCAACCCATGAATAGGAGCCGGTGAAGCTTTTCTTAAAGCAGCCAAGCGTTTTAAGGCAGTCCGCTTGTTGTTTATTTTTCTGATACCCTCTGCCAGATTGTCCCCAGTCAACTTAACTTTCGTTTCCTGTTCAATGAATGCTGCAAACTCCTTTACCTCTTGCTCCCAAAAGGCAGTGTCCGTGAGCTTTTTCTTTTGGGGCAATTCCATAACGTACGTTGGAATATAATCGTTAAGTATTTCCCAGGCTTTCTTTTTCCCGTCGCAGGTTGTTTCCCCTATCACCCAGTCCGAAACCTGAAAATAGGGGCAGATTCGTTCGAGTTTAAAGCCCATTGCCGATTTGATTAACGGGCATAAATTGCGGGGAAGTACTTTTTCCCCGGCTGGCACCGAATATTGCGCTCCCGCACACAAACCGATACAGGCGCTGCCGGTGGCGACAATTATTTCCTCAGGTACATACACGCAGAAAGTTGCAAAAACCTTATGCCCTTTTTCTTTTAGG
>DAHVVW010000302.1 GCA_027357125.1 Clostridiales bacterium | reverse complement strand
CGCTAGAGGTGAGTGTTTGGCAGGAGGGATCAGATGAACGGCTCTTTGCTTAAACTGGTAGAGCTTCCCCAGGAGGTTATAATCGCGTTTGAAATGGCATTAGGGCTTATTTTCCTTGATTTAATGCTTGGGATCATACTGGCACTAAGCAAGGGAGAATTTGAGCCGCGTAAGCTGCCTAAGTTTTTGCAATCGAGTGTCCTGCCTTATGTAGGATCACTGGCTTTGTTGGCAGTTTTTTCAACGATTATACCGGAAATTAAGGCACTTTATTTTACTGCGGTTACAGCTGTCAATGCCAAGTTTTTGTTTGATGTCAAAGATAAGATTTTTGGTCTCATAGGCAAGCAAAGAGAAAAGGGGAAAACAGGCGAAAAAGAAAACACAGCAAATAAGGGGTGAAAGCATGGCAGAATCAACGTGCGCGCGTTGTGGCAGCACCAAGTTTGAGATGATGCATGCTGACAAAGTTGAAGGGGCTACAAGGTCTTTCCTCTTTGTGCAGTGTGCGGAATGTGGTGCGGTCGCAGGAGTTTTGGACTTCATCAACCTGGGCGTGCAAATGGCGAGGATGAAAGAAGAGTGGCAGCGAGCGTTTGAGCGCCTGCGTCGTAACTTTGATTCGTGAAATGAGAGCCTGGCATGCAGGACCTACGGCTAACATGTCCTTAAGGCCAAACACTTAGTTGTAGTCGGCGGTCCTCGCGTGGAGCACCCCAACCTAACTTATTTATCAGGCAACGTGGTTCGCTACTGTGGGGGAAGTAGGGAAGTTCCTGGGGTATTAATGTAATACCTTCTCAGCACTCCAGTCCCTCACCCCATTGTCTGCCAGGCCACCTAGGGTCACGTCTGTAATATCACCATCAGCCATCAGTTTTTCTTTGACCCTGGCTTTTATCTTGTCGGCTTCTGCCAGAGATAAGCCAGGGCGCAATTCTACATAAACTTCCGTATGGTAAAAACGGCCCTCCTGCATGATGCGCATTTTGTTAATATCCGTTATTTCAGGGTCGGAGAGGATGATGTTTGCAACCCTTTCTTCGATTTCACGCGGTGCCGCTACTCCAATTAAACCTACCATATTTTCATACCCCACTTTAAAAGCAACCCCGAGCATAAGCAAGCCGATAACCACCGCTGCAATCCCGTCCAAGCTCTTATACGGAGTGAATTCAATTGCAACAATGGCGACCAGGGCCAGGAAGGCTCCGGAAGTTGCTACCAAGTCCTCGTAAAAAACAAGGCGTGTGGGTGGGGCTGCCCGGCCGACATTGCGCGCTGCTGCAGTTATGATCCCAAGTCCGTGGGCCTTGACACGGGTCTCGTGCACGATTTCGCGCATAGCTTTGAGCAGGACATACCCGTCAACACTGATTGAGGTCAGCAGGATTCCAACGGTTAACCAAAAGTTTGTAGTCTGCGCCGGGTACTGGATGAGGTGGATTCCTTCAAGAATGGTTTCATAGGCTATCACGGTGACCACGATCACTGCAACCATGCAAAAGACATTAATCAGGCGTCCAAAGCCGCTCGGGAAACGGCGGGTTGCCTTACGCTCCGCCAGAACACTCCCTACAAAGACAAAGCCCTGGTTGATCATATCGGCTAAGGTGTGCATGGCTTCCGCAAACATAGCGCCGCTGCCGCTTAGAAATGCCGCAATTCCTTTAAGGACCACCAGAATAAAGTTACCTATCGTAGCAGACAAGGATGAGATGTTTCCTTTTTTTAAGAGCTCAGTCAAAGTGCTCATTTACTCCTCCTGTTGTCAGCAAAGTTTCAGCAAGAAATAATCAGTGTTAGGAAGTGATGATTAATGACAACCATAGTATGAACTATAGCTGCTCAAATCATGACGTGGCCAAATATTTGTGGACCGTTATTTCTTACGAGGATGAGCGGCTGCTTAAAATAGGTTCAGGAGAGAGCACCGATTGGTAGGCCCCCAGAGTAAGGCTGGCCACTTGGGACCAGGAGTAGCAGGAACGGATATGATCCTGCAGCGGGACGGGATTAGCCCGTAAGGACTGTTCAAGGGCAGGCCGCAAACTCTCTTGATTACGGGGGTCAATATATATGGCCATCTCTTCAAAGTATTCACGGACACTGCCCTGATCTGTCGACAGAACCGTAGTGCCACATGCAGCTGCTTCCAGGCTGGAAAGGCCCGGGGTTTCGAACCAACTGGGGAGGGCATGGACTTTGGCAGCCTTGTAAGCCGAAGCTAGCAATTCGCCCTGGAGGGCACCGAGGTAAATGACACCGCGGGCAGAACGCACTTTCTCGAAGTAATTGCGGTTATTGATAGGGCCAACCAGGACTAAGGGCAGATCCAATTCCTGGCATACTCTGGCCAGCCACATTTGGTTCTTGCGGGGGGAAATGCGGGCAACACACAGGATGAATTCTACGGGCAGGCTCGGGAAACGCTGTCTAAAAAGAGCAGGATCAGCCTGTGGGAAAGTGTCTGGAAAGCCGTTCGGTATCACGCGGTAGGGGGCGGTTTGCGGGAAGTCAACCTTGATTGCATCCATCTCGCTCTTGGCGTTAGGCAAGACAAGTTCACATTCCCGCAGCAGGCGGGCGCGCATCGGCTGGGTATGCTTCCAGACTGCAAAGCTGTTAGGGCCTGAGTTTTGGCTTTGCAGGAAGAGACGTGGGTTCCAGTAAATCGGTGATATGACGATCCTTTTCTTCTGTTTCTGAGCATTGAGAAACTGCATGTAGCTCTCTTTAATGCGCGTGATATTAAAAATGTGAACAAGGTCGTAAGAAGCAAGCAGGATATTAGGATCGCTGGAGATCCCAATTTCAACTCCGAGGTTTTTTAGGATTTGACCGGTAGAGATCATTTGTACCGTGTCTCCGGCGGGGTTAGTGTAATAGTCCGGCCGGGCGTAGAAGAGAACCTTCATCGACTTTTCCCCCTGTCAGTGAAGTAAGAATGTTTGTTAGAGCTTTGCCAGATCGGTCCGGATGCTTGCGACCCGGTGCTTGTAAGTGTGGAACAGGTAAACTTCTTCTTGCCCTTGACGGGCAATTTTTTTTCTCAGGTCTTCCCGCGTCAGGTAAAACTTGACAAGTTCAGCTGTTTCATCAGGGTGGCGGCTCCAGACCAGATGGACATGATTGCGGAACAAGTTTTCCAAGCCTAAAGACCA
>DAHVVW010000301.1 GCA_027357125.1 Clostridiales bacterium | reverse complement strand
AGTGCCAGTTCTGTAGCCACTCTGTTAGCCAGGGCGAAAAACAAAGGATATGAGATTGTGTGTATCATCCCAGGAGGAGAGCTTGGGCTGGAAGGAGAGGACGTTATTGACGAAGAGCCAGACTAAGAAAAGCAGAACTTCCGGCAAACGTTTTCGTCCTGTATATTTAATGGCCTGGGCTTTTTTCCTCGCTTTAACAGGCAGCTCGGCCTGGAACCTGTGGAATCTTCATATAAATACGGAACAGAAACTGGCACAACTTAATGCTGAAAAGGCTAAGCTTATTCAAGAACAGAAAGATTTAGGGGAAGAGATCGTTCTCTTGAAGACTCCGGCGTATATCGAACAGTTAGCGAGGGAACAGTTGGGTTTGGTTAAAAAAGGAGAAATATTAATTGCGCCGCGAAGTCAATAGACACTTTTTCCCAGAAGTCCCAGAAGTGCTTCTCTTGACAGCTCTTGCGTCCTAGGAATATAATGACATTAATTATATCTATTTTTTATTAAACAAGGAGGAGTTTTCTTCGTATGGCCATCGCGGTTGGCAGCATAGTTGAAGGAGTGATAACCGGGATCACAAACTTCGGCGCTTTTGTAGAATTACCGGATAAGGTTACCGGACTTGTCCATATTTCGGAAGTGGCAGATGCCTACGTTAAAGATGTCAGGGATTATCTTAAGGAACAAGACCGCGTCAAAGTTAAAGTGATTCATGTTGATGACAAGGGTAAAATCGGTTTATCAATTAAGCAGGCCAATCCCAATGCCCGCGCCGGTCGTGACAGACGTCAGCCAACCGTATCTTTTGAGGATAAATTGGCCAAGTTTATTAAAGACAGTGACGAGCGCCAGCTTGAATACCGCCGGGCAACAGAGTCTAAACGCGGCGGCAGAGGCTCAGGCCGTTATTAATAGTGAGTAAATTGATTTTGCATTTAGAACCGCCTGTTGTAGGTGGTTCTAAATTTTGTCGAAACTTGTTTACGCGGTGTGACTTCTATAGACAAGCTTTGCTATTGCCCTTAAGTTATAATGTTTCCATAAAGTGGTAAGAGGTGACGTTATGGCTGAATGGGCAACTCTTAAAGCCGGACATTCTTTGCGGCAGGAGAGGAATTTTTTTAGCAATGCTTTAGTTCCTTTGATTTTGGGTGCAATTTTAGCACGCGGGAGCGTACTCGGGGTTCATCCATTTGGGGTGGCTTTTGGCGCTGCGCTTATTCTTAGGGGCAGGAAGGGTTTTCAGTTAGGCCTCTTAGGGGTAGTCGCAGGCGAGCTTTCTCTGCGAGATCCAGTGGCTGCTTTACAGGTACTGCTGATTCTTGGGGCCTTGACCGTGGTTTTTCCGAAGATAAGGGAAAACAAGCGTGAAGGCTTCTACTTGGCCGCTCTCACAGCGTTGGCTGCCGCCCTGGTCGCTGCTGTTGCTTTAAGCTTCTCTGATCCTGACCCGCTGGCACTGCTGGCCGTGGGTCTTTACAGCGTTCTCTCCGGTGGGATTGCAGTCGTCTTCTGGTTTGCACTAACCCATCAGGAAGCGGTGTGGCGGGGGGAGTTCAAGGGCGAGCAGGGAGTAGCCTGGCTGCTGATTCTGATCGGGGCCTTAAGCGGCCTTAATGGGCTGCAAATCGCAGAGTTTAATTTTCCGGTGGTGGTCTTGAGTTTTTTTATCCTGTTTGTTGCTGAGCGCTACGGAGCCGGGACGGCTGCAGGGGTGGGAGCTGTGCTCGGATTTCTTCCTTCCCTGAGTTTAGATGGACAAAACTTTATTAATGCGGGTATGTATGGACTGACCGGATTTCTGACCGGGGCCTTCCGGCGTTTTGGCAAGCTGGGATTAGGCGCAGCCTTTTTGGCGGTCACACTCATGTTCAGCTATTTTATGCATCAGGAGGAGTTGTATTCCCAACTTGTCTCTTCCGCCTTAGGGCTGGTGTTATTTCTGGTATGGCCGTCTGCTGGGGTTAAGCCGGATTTCCTCAAGGAAAAGCCGATACCGGAGGTTGAGGCTACTGTTTCTAAAGTAAAAGCTTTGGCTGAGATTATGGATCAAATAGCCCTCAGCTACCAGGCGGCCGAAGTAGAAACCACAGATGGCCGTCCAGAGATTCCGGAACTAATGAATGTGCTGGTGGAGAGAGTATGCCATTCCTGTCCGACGATCAATGTTTGTTGGGAACGCGAGTTTTATAAAACTTACCGCTATCTGTTCGATCTGTTTGAACAGGTCGAGCGGCGCAGGAGTCTCAAGGCTGCCGATCTTCCGGTAGAGTTGCGCCGTCATTGCGGTCGCACTAAAGAAATGCTTTTAGGTGTGCAATTTATTATTGAGAAAGAGCAAAATCATGAGGCTTGGCGCAAACGCCTGGCGCTCAACCAAGAGGCCTTATCCAAACAATTCAAGAATGTATCTCAAGTTATCGGGCAGTTTGCCAAGGAGCTTCATGTGCGCCATAATTGGGAGGATGACAAGTCATCCGGGCTGGCCCGCAGACGCCGCAATTTCCTGGATGTGGGGGTTGCGAGCTTCTCGAAAATGGGCAACGGTATCAGCGGGGATAATTATGCCTCGTTGGCGCACGCTCCTACCAGTCACTCTTTTATTCTCTGCGATGGTATGGGTGTGGGCGAAGGTGCGGCTAAAATAAGCGCAACTGCGCTCACCCATCTGGAACAACTCCTTAGTACAGGATTTGAGCCGGAAGGTGCGATTCAGGCTCTTAATTCAATCTTGGTCTTGCGCTCTCCGGAAGAAAGTTTTGTGACAGTGGACATGGCTGTCCTGGATCTGGAATCGGACGTGGTGAAGCTGATTAAGGCAGGGGCATCTCCATCTTATCTTAAGCAAAAGGAGAAGCTCGAAGTGCTGAGTTCTTCAGGCCTTCCAGTGGGAATTCTGAACCAGATCGAACTGCAGGTGCTGGAAGTTGAAATGGGCGTGGGAGATGTTCTGGTTATGGTAACAGACGGGATTGATGATGCACTTAAGGATGGCACGGAATGGCTGGAATACTTCTTGGAGGAGTTGTCCGTCAAAGATTCGCAAGAGCTGGCTAATGAGATCGCCCAAGAGGCGCGCCGTTTGAGCAATGAACAGATGTACGATGACGGGGTCGTGCTGGTGATCAAGAAGGATTTTTGGGATGATTAAAGGGGCTGAAAGGCCCCTTTTCAA
>DAHVVW010000300.1 GCA_027357125.1 Clostridiales bacterium | reverse complement strand
ATTTTGTACCATTCCAATCCCTAAGTTTCAAACCATAATAGTCCAAGATCTGATTAGTAAATTCGACTCGCCGTAGACGTTCACGCATCCGAGTTCTCTGTGTTTCGCCAACCCGCAGCATTAAACTAGATTCTTTATTAGGCATTTCCTGATCGGTCCAATGAACCTTCATCACTAATTCCCCGCATAAAACGCACATTACGTTTACTCCCTTCAGATAAAAAGGCGGCGACGTGACCATGTGTATCTGACTTTCTGAAAGATCTTCCTCAAATCAGGTACACATGGTCTAAAACAGGATTATCTAATTCTTACTTCAAGCGTGGATGACGCTGCGCAAAGTCATCGGCTATCTCGTCAAAGGTTACCCAGCGTACTCCATCATGGCTGTTAATATGTTCAATCAGCCTCTCATGCGCTAACAGTACCTGCGGTCTTCCACTGACATCCGGATGAATTGTCATGCCAAATACTGCATAGTCGTTTTCGCGGTAAACCCAGTCGAACTGATCGCACCACATCTGTTCAATGTCCCGCGGGTTGACAAAGCCAAAGCTGTTAGGCGACTTTTTAATAAACATCATCGGGGGAAGGTCGTCAAGATACCAGTTGGCTGGAATCTCAATCAGGTCCGTCTCCTGTCCCCGGACTAGCGGCTTCATCCACTGTTTAGCCGGCAGGGAATAGTTTATCCTCGTCCAACTGTCGCCCACTCGGACATAGTACGGGTGAAAATCGTTGTGCATCAAACTATGGTCATACTTCAAACCATGTTTGAGCAAAAGTTCGTTTGTAACATTTGAGAACTCCCACCAAGGAGCCACGTACCCTGTCGGTCGCTTGCCGGAGATCTGTTCAATAAGTTCTATGCTCTTTAACAGCACGTCTTCTTCCTGTTGAGGAGTCATAGCGATCGGGTTCTCATGGGAATATCCATGGGCACCTATTTCATGTCCCGCTTCCACAATCATGCGTATTTGTTCCGGGAAGGTCTCAATCGAATGGCCGGGAGCAAACCAAGTTGTCTTGAGGTTGTACTTGTCAAATAGCTTCAGTAGGCGCGGAATACCCACTTCTCCGGCAAAAAGGCCCCTGGAAATATCGTCGGGCGAATCCTCACCTCCGTAAGATCCGAGCCATCCTGCAACAGCATCAATATCCACCCCGTAAGCAACTAAAATTTCCTTAGGCATTAACTCCATCTCCTTTTCAAAAAATTGTTTGGGTAGAAATTTATAACCCATTAGGATCACCGAAAAACACAACAGCCGTTCAGTCCTACTTCAATTAAGAGCAATTGTACTGTCGGAAATAACACCTTTATCTTCATAGGGAATCTCCCAATCCCGTCCGGCAGTTGTACCTAGAAACTCGTCAGAGTGATTGGATTCCAGTTCGGCCTGCTTATGTCTTCCTAAGTACCAGCCCTTCATTAAAACATAGTAGGAAATAAGACCGACCGGAAAACCCACTAAATACATGTATTTCATAAAGTAGAGGGCTAAGCCGCCGCCAATGATCCAGGCGATCAGTCCCGCTAGATTCCAGCCTCCGTCATACCTGAACTGTCCGTGCTCTTCATAAAGTTCTTTAACATTCAGCCTGCGTCGCCGAATGATGTAGTAGTCGCAAACGATGATCCCGGCTACTGCTGAGAGCACCGCGCCATAATATCCGAGAAAGGTAAACAATTGGTTGAGTATGGCCCATGGCTGTACAATTGTCCCAACCACCCCGGCCAAAATTATGCCGGCAACCATTGGCAAGCGAATTACCGCACCGGCATTGACATAAGTTAGGGCGGCCGGAATAAGGTTAGCTGCGGTATTAGTTGACCACTGAGCCAACACAATCATCAGAAGCAGAATCACATATTGCCAGCCCGATGCCGTTCCCTGAATCACTTCAATAGGATTCCAGTTCCCGGTCCCCAAGACACTCGCTGCTCCAATAACGCCCATAAATGTTTGGACAAACGGTAAAGCAGTCAAATGTGGCCACAAGCTGTTCCAATTGCGCCTAACCCAGTTTTTCTCACCTTTAGTAGTTTTGACATAACGGGTGATGTTGGGAATATCAATAGCCAGGGCAGCCCAGAACCCCATGTTGGCGACCATCACCAGAAACCAGTTTGTAGTATGAGCGACTCCTTGGTAGGTCCAGACATCAATGCCCTTAGACTCGGCCATCCCTGACATTTTGAATAATAGCCAGAAGGATATGACGATAATGGAAGGGGCAGCCACAATAGCAAACCGGTCTATGGCCTTGATCCCGAGCGCAGTGTTAATGATTTGAACCACGGCAAAAATAACATACCATAGGAACCAGGAGTCAAAACCGGTCATTTTCGCCACAAGAGCATTGATGGCAATGGCTCCCAAATAGGTTTGAATGCCAAACCAAATTGAAGCGACTATGCCGCGGGTTATAGCAGGAAAATGAACGCCGACGATGCCAAAAGGGGCTCTCATGTAGGCCGCAAAGGATAAGCCGTGCTCAATTCCGATGTCCCCGCTGAGACTACCAATAACTGCAATGATAAGATTCGCAATAAAGATTGCACCGGCTACTCCCCACAGAGACATGGAATCAATTCCGTTTCCGCCGATGCCGAAGGTGGCAATAATTACAGCCATGCCTACCCAAATATTAAAAAATCCCCAACCGATTACAACTCTGTCTCTTCCCTGAACGGGCATAATCTCTTTAGACACTACATTGTTTTTCTTATGTGAACTTGTCACAACCTCACTTCCTCTCTGTAACCCCATGGTTTTCTACTAAAAAGAATTCTTGATCAGGTTGTCGATGATGACTGAAGCGTTAAGATCTCGTAAATAAGGAATTGTCTGCCTTTGTCTCGTAATAAATCCCAGATCAATTTCCGCAAGAATAACTTCAGCTTCCTGTACAGCTTCTACGATAACCTTTCCTTGCGGATCAATGATGCGACTGCAGCCGCCAAATGTTGTTTCGCCTTTTTCTGTTCCTGTGCGATTGGCAGCAATGACATAAACAGCGTTCTCAAGGGCCCTGGCCCGGGAAGCTATGTCCCAGGCATAAAGGCGTGGCTTGCCAAAGGCGGACGGAAAAACAATGATATCCGCGCCTTTCAAAGCAAGAATGCGAGAACCTTCGGGAAACCCAACTTCGTAACATATCTGCACCCCCAGCCTGGCAAATCCTAAATCAAACACCGGGTATTCTTTACCTCG
>DAHVVW010000002.1 GCA_027357125.1 Clostridiales bacterium | reverse complement strand
CACCGCGGTGACAGCCGAGACAGCGGCAGAGGGCATGGATATGGTGGCGGCCGCTGAGCTTGCGGCCGCCGCTCCAGCACCCATGGAGAGGGAATGGAAGGTGGTGACCGGGCGGCTGCGCAAATCAGCCAGGGCCGGGATCCCGCCCAAATGGGCGCAGGAACCGAAAGCCACCACAGCCTTGCTCTTCTGCCTGAGCAACTCCACAATCTCTTTTTGTTCCGAGTTGCGGATTGAACCGTTGATAAAACTGATATCAATAGCCCCGTCGGGGAGGGCCCGAATATGGTGGTATTTAAAATCAAGGGCGACCGGCCAGAGAACGATGTCGGCCAGAGCGGCAACGTCGAGGATCTTTTCGTTAATATCCAGGATAGCGATCTCGCAGCCGCCGCAGCTGGCGTTCCAGTAGAAAGCAAATTTCAACTTATCAGCCATTGTTTGTCCCTCCTTCCGCCAGATCTTCCTGAGCGAACAAGCCGTCCAGAGCGGCGATCCGGGCTCTTGCTCCGGACAGGGGGCCTAACTCTTTGATTTTCGCCACCATGTCTCCCACCACGCGGGCGAATTTCTCCCCTTCGCTGCTGGCGATAAACTCCAACCGGAAGCGTTCACTTTCAATCCCGAATTGGGGGAGCATTTTCTGGAGTAAGAGTGTGCGTTTATAGGCTTTGTAATTGCCTTCCTGGTAATGGCAGCCACCCGGATGGCAACCTGCCACCAGTACGGCATCTGCTCCGGAGGACAGGGCTTTGAGGACAAAGGTCGGTTCTACCCTGCCGGTGCACATAACCCGGATGATCCGGATATTGTCCGGGTATTTGATCCGGGCGATCCCGGCCAGGTCGGCGGCCGTATAAGCACACCAGTTGCACAAAAACCCGGCGATTATAGGCTCATATTCACCCGTAAATTCAGTCGTAAGTTCACTCATAGAGCACACACCCCCTCGATAATCTCCAGCATCTGCTCCTCTTCAAAATTGCGCATGTGAGCCGCCCCGGAGGGACAGGAGGCCACACAGGTACCACAGCCTTTGCAGAGCGCTTCATTGTAGAGGGCCACTTTTTTCTCTTCCGAGAAGGTAATGGCGTTATAGGGACAGAGGGGAATACAGGTTTTACAGCCGGAACAAAGCTCCTCCAGGCAGTAAGCGGTGATCGGGGAAACCCGCACCTGGCCGGCGGCTATTTTTTCTAAAGCTTCTGCTGCCGCTCCAGCCGCCTGAGCCACGGTGTCGGGGATATCTTTCGGTCCCTGGCACGTACCGGCCAGGTAGATGCCGTCTGTCGCTGTTTTGACCGGTTCCAGCTTAGGATGGGATTCCAGGAAGAAGCCGTCGGCACTGCGCTGGATCGTAAAGAGGCGGGCCACTGCGTCGGCATCGGAGCGGGGAGTGAGCGCGGTGTTGAGAACAACCATATCGACAGGGATCTCGCGGAAGGCACCCAGCAGGGTATCCTCGGCCCGGACGAGTAAGTGGCCGTCTTTTTCCAGGACTTCGGCCCCTTTGCCCCGGATGAAATTCACACCCTCGTCCTGGACCCGGTTGTAAAATTCTTCATACTGTTTACCATAGGCTCGCATGTCGATATAGAATTCATAAACTTTGGCTTTGGTCTTGTCCTTGACCAGATGGGCAAATTTTAAGCTGGCCATGCAGCAGACGCGGGAGCAGTATTCTTTGTAATTCTTGTCCCGGCTGCCAATACAGTGCAAAATGGCTACGGCTTGCGGTTCCCGGCCATCCTCCGTGACAATCCGGCCCGAGGTGGGCCCGGAAGCGTTGGTGAGACGTTCAAACTGCAGACCGGTCAGGACGTTGGGAAAGCGTCCATAGCCCCATTGCACCCCGGCACTGGGATCAAGGATTTCGAATCCGGTAGCCAGGATGATGGAGCCCACTTCCAGATCGACATATTCATCCTGCATTTGGTGATCAATAGCCTGCGCCTGGCACACTTTGACACACTCCAGGCACTCGGAACAGACACCGCAGTCCAGACAGCGCTTGGCTTCGTCCACGACATCCACTTCACTCAAGGTTGCCGAAACCTCAGCACTCAGACTGCGCCGCTTTTCCACGGCTAGGTGGGCAGGTTCATGGCGGGCAGCCTTATAGAACTCCTCACCGCTTACCGATTCTTTGACAGGCCGGGGTCTGTTTTCCCGGGCCGGTAAAGTTTGGCCGCGCACATAGGCATCGATCATCCGGGCCGCTTCCTTGCCGGTCGCGATCGCTTCCACCATGCTGGAGGGACCGCTCACCAGGTCGCCGCCGGCAAAAACTCCCTCGATGTTCGTGAGAAAATGTTCATTGACCTCAACGGTACCCCGGTCGGCAACAGCGATACTTCCCACCAGGGAGGCGGGAAGTTCTACCTTCTGGCCGGCCGCGACAATGATCAAATCCGCTGCCAGCAGGAAATTAGAACCGGCAACCGGCAGACTTTGCCGGCGCCCGCCGGCATCAACTTCTCCCAACTGCCTGGCCTGGCATTCCAAAGCCTTGGCCCGTCCTTTTTGGTCCACTATCCGGACGGGAGCGGTCAAGAAACGGAATTTCACGCCTTCCCGTTCCGCCTCCAGGACTTCTTCGGCAAAAGCCGGCATCTCTGTGCGTGTTCGCCTATAGACTATTTCCACGTTTTCGGCCCCTAGACGCAGGGCTGTGCGGGCAGCGTCCACGGCGGCGTTGCCGCCTCCAATCACCAATACCCTACCTTGCAGTTTCAGATCCGGCTGATTATTGGCCGCTTCCAAAAACTCCAGACCGCCCTGAACTCCGGGCAGGTTCTCGCCTGCGATCTCCAGGGTTTGTTCCCGGGCGGTTCCTAAAGCCAAAAAGACGGCGTCATATTCTGCCTGCAAATTGGTCAGCGTAAAATCCCGGCCGAGTCGTTCGTTGGTACGGATGGTCACGCCGCTCTGGACGATATGCTCTATTTCCTGACGCAGGACACTCTTGGGCAGACGGTATTCCGGGATACCGTAACGCAGCAGTCCGCCTGGTTCCGCTTTCCCTTCCAGAATGACCACTTCGTGCCCCGCTTTGGTCAAATAATAGGCAGCGCCCAAACCGGCCGGACCCGAACCGACAACCGCCACTTTCCGGCCGCTTTTTGCAACCGCAGCGGCAGGAGGTGCAGTTTTTCCCTTGTTCGCTTCCTGATCGGCCAAAAAGCGCTTGACCGCACTGATGGCGACAGGCTGATCGATTTCGCCGCGCCGGCATTCCCCTTCACAGGGGTGGAAACAAACCCGGCCACAGACAGCCGGGATGGGCATAGCCTCCCGCACCAAAGCCAGAGCTTCGCCAAATTTGCCTTGGCGGGTTAAGGCCAGATACCCCTGGACGTTAACGCCGGCCGGACAGGTTACCCGGCAGGGGGCTATCCCTGTTTTCGTGATCTGGTAGACATTGGGGACCGCCTGGGGGAATTCTTTATAAACTGCTTTGCGTCCAGCCAGTCCTTCATTAAAGCTGTCCACGGTATTCACGGGACAGACCTGCTCGCAATCACCACATCCGGTACATTTGTTAATATCGATATAACGGGCTTTTTTCCGGACCTTGACCTGGAAGTTGCCAATGAAGCCGTCCACTTGAACCACTTCACTGTAAGTCAGGAGCTTGACATTTTCATGCTGGCCGGCTTCGACCATTTTCGGGGTCAGAATACAGGCGGCACAATCCAGGGTGGGGAAAGTCTTGTCAAATTTGGCCATATTGCCGCCCAGGGAGGCCTCCCGTTCCACCAGGAAGACTTGGTTCCCCGATCCGGCGATCTTCAGGGCGGCTTCCAAGCCGGCCACACCGCCTCCCACGACCAGCACGTTAGGATTGACCGGGACATACCTTTCTTCCAGAGGCTGGTTGTACCGGACTTTGCGCACAGCCCCGGAGATGAGGGATTTAGCCTTGAGCGTGGCCTGGAGAGGATTTCTGGTCACCCAGGAAACCTGTTCCCGGATGTTGGACATCTCAAAGAGATAACCATTAAGCCCTGCCGAAGTGAGCGCGCGGCGAAAGGTCGGTTCGTGCATCCGGGGAGAACAGGAAGCGACAACCACCCTGTTGACCCCCAGTTCTTTAATATCTTTTTTGATCAGTTCCTGACCCGGTTCAGAGCACATGTATTTGTAATCACGGCTGACGGTTACGCCCGGCAGAGTTCCGGCAAATTTGCTCACAGCCTCAACATCAACCTTATCGGCAATATTTGTGCCACAATGGCAGACATAGACTCCGGTCCTGACCTCCGCTGCCATCAAATCACCTCCCCGACATACTTTTGCATCAAGCCTTTGATCGAAACCAGGTTCCGCTTCAGGCCCAGCTTCTTGGGTGATATTCCCTGCGCGACGCCCAGAAGTTGGGTGAAATAGATAACGGGAATGTTGTAATTCGTTTGGAACCGTTTATTCACTTTATCCTGGTAAGCATCCAGGTTGAACTGACAGAGCGGGCAACTGACCGCTATGGCCTCCGCGCCCCGCTCTGCGGCTTCGCCGAGAAGATCCCTTTCCAGTTCCAGAGCAGCTTCAGGCTTGGTTGTCATCAAAGCGCCACCACAACATTTTGTCTTATGGTCATAGCGCAAAACTTCCGCTCCCAGCACATCTAATAAGCGATCCATCTCGGTGGGCAGTTCCGGATGAGCAAATTCGTTTTTCGGCCGGGCAATCTGGCAGCCATAATAAGGGACTACCTTTAATCCGTGCAAAGGATTGCGAACCGTAGCCGCAATGGTTTCCAGACCGACGTCATTGACGACAATATCCAGGATATGTTTAATCTGGATACGGGCCTCAAAATCCTTGCCGATAACGCCCATGGCTTCTTTAATTTTGGCTCTCCAGACGGGATTGTCTTCATAAACAGATTTGGCCCGGCGCAAAGTGACAAAACAGGAATTACAGGCCACAGCCACATCCTGTCCCTGTTCTTCGGCCAAGGCGAGGTTACGGGTAGGGACCACGAGAGAGAAAAGGTAACTTGTCGAAGGCAGCGCTGTGGCCCCGCAGCAGTTCCAATCCTCGATTTCCCGCAGACCTATCCCCAGATTTTCAAATACCGCCCTGGTCGACTCATCATATTCGCGGGCCGTGGCATGGAGGGAGCAGCCCGGATAGTAGGCATAAGTCATATCTTTTCCTCCATTTCCCCAACCTTATCGTAGAGTTGCCTGATGTCGGAGAGGGCCCGTACCCGGCTGGGCAAAATATTCAGTTTGCCCTTGAGGAACATTTTCACCCCGAGAGGACCGTAAGCAACCAGCATCAGGGGATCCGTCTTCAGAGCCAGCTTTAAAAGCAACCCGTTTTCATAGAGTCTGCCGTAACTTTGCAGAACAGAATTGAAACAGTCATAAAAGACGGCGTTTTTGTCCTTGTTCACGGCTATGGCCACATGTTTGAGGGCGTACATGACTTCGGTCAGGTTAATGCCCCGGGGGCAACGTACAGTACAGTAGTAACAGGAAGTGCAGTACCAGTAAGTGTCACTGTTCAGCACTTCTTCCCGCATGCCTGCCCGCACCATCTCCAGGAGCCGGCGCGGGGTATGCTTCATACTCTCACTGAAAGAGCAAGAACCGGAGCAGGTACCACACTGAATGCAGGCATTAATATTTTGGGCACCGGAAAACGATTCAACCAACCTTTTAAAATCCGGATCCAGGCTTGCCTCTTGAATTACCGGCAATTCTCCTGTCATTGGCATCCCTCCTTTCTTAATTCGATCTAATGCCAACTTATGCAAAATCCGTACCATAGGCCGTTTTGCGAAAATTCCCCCATTTTCCTCTGCCTACCTTTCGCTGCTTCACTCCGCTGCCCAGGCCATGATCCACGCAATAATACTTTCTGCCGGGATAAAAAAAGTCTTCCCTTTCAAGAAGACTTAGGTGTCCGATTTATTGGACAGTGTGCTAAAATTCATACTATTCTGAACTTCTAAAATATAGGGGGATGTCTCCCGGATTTGGGAAGATGTCCTATTTTGCTCAAAGGCAAAATCAGTAGCCCTGCTTCATGAGGGCCAGTCCTCCGTCAGAACAATGTTATGCTGCTTCAACTTAAGATGAAAAGTGGAACGAGAGAGACCTAAAATTCTGGCCGCTTTACTCCGGTTGCCTGCCGCTGTTTCAATAGCTTCCAAGATGAGTTCCCGCTCAATCTCGGCCAAGCTGGTTTTGAGGGAGCCGGTACTGCGCCCGTTCGGCGGAGATAAATTGGAAGGCAGGAAAGCAAGCAGATCACTTAAGTCAATCATCCCGCAATCAAGCAGGGAAAAGGCTCTTTCCATAATGTTTTCCAGTTCCCGCACATTACCGGGCCAAACATATTTTTGCAGGCGTTCAATCGCGGCGGAGGTGATTTCCTTACTGCATTCCGGATATTTCCGGTTTAACTTGGCCAGAATGTGCTGAACGAGAACCGGAATATCCTCCGGGCGCTCGCGCAGAGGCGGAACTTCCAAGCGAATGACATTTAAGCGATAGTAAAGATCTTCCCGGAACCCTCCCTCCTCCACCAGCCTGGTTAAATTCCTATTGGAAGCGGCGATCAAACGCACATCCACTTGCAGCCGGCGGGTGCAGCCCAGTTTCTGCACTTCGCCATATTGCAAGACCCGTAGTAACTTGGCCTGCATGGCCAAGGGCATGTCACCTATTTCATCTAAAAAAAGGGTACCTTGATGGGCAAGTTCAATTTTACCGGGATTTCCGCCCTTTTTCGCCCCCGTGAAAGAACCTTCTTCATACCCGAAAAACTCTGCTTCCCAAAGATTGTCCGGGACAGCGGCACAGTTTAAACTGATCAACGGGTTTTCCGCCCGCCGGCTCATATGATGGATGGCATGAGCTAACAATTCTTTACCTGTGCCGGACTCGCCTTGAACAAGTACGGTAAAATCCGAACGGGCGGCTCTGGCAGCTATTTTCTTCAAATAACTGATACTTTCGGATATTCCTTTCAGGTCGTCAAGCGTAAATACCGGAGCGGGCAGAGTTCTTTCGGTTTTTTTCGGTAAATTGTCGCCGCTTGCACGTAAAGAGCCCCGGGGTTGCAGCCATTGTCTTTGTAAGTCTAAAAATGAATGGATCAATAATTTGTTTATCTCTTCGGCATTGGGCTGATCCACTGGTGCGGAGGGTTGCCGGTGGGAAAAAGGCAAAACCGTAAATTCACAACAGGTATCACCAAGGCTCAGGCATTTAGTTTCCCGAACCTCGATCTTTTTCTGCCAAAGATTCTGCAAGCATCCGGCCAAAAAACCAGCCTGAAAAAAACATGAGGCCATCCCGGCAGAAAGTCTTGGCCAACTGTGATCAGAAATGCGGAATACAGGCCATTCATTTTTCCAGTCGATGCGGACATTGCCAAATCCTAAGGAAGAAAGAGTTTTTACCAACTCAGGGAAATCAGCGCATTGTAGGGTGAGACCCACAGTTTCACCCAACTGATAGAGGACAAGACGTAGACTATCCATTATGATCGCCCCCTAAATTCAAACGCGCAGGATGTTCACATAATACCTGTATTTAGGTTTCGTCATAACCATAGCAATTCCTGCTGTAAGGGAAATATTTCATCAAAAAGAAGCACAGGAAAGAAGCACAGGGCCGATAATACTATACAATTTTAGTGGTCCACTGTTCGAGATTCCACACATCGGTAACCCAATCCTCATAGAACTCGGGCTCGTGCGAAACGAGGAGTACTGTACCTTTGAACTCTTTGATCGCCCTTTTTAGTTCTTCTTTGGCGTCAACATCAAGATGGTTTGTCGGCTCATCGAGTACGAGCCAATTGATTTCTTTGAGCATGAGCTTACAAAGTCGGACTTTAGCGCCTTCCCCACCACTTAAGACCATCATTTTATTGGAGATGTGCTCATTGGTTAAGCCGCATTTCGCCAGAGCTTGTCTTACTTCGTAATTCGTAAGTCCGGGGTACTCGCTCCAGATTTCTTCTAACGGAGTGTTGGTATTATTTCGGCTGGATTCTTGCTCGAAATAACCGGGATAGAGATAATCGCCTAGGATGACGTCTCCTTGAATAGGGGAGATGCTTCCTAACAAAGTTTTAAGCAGCGTGGTTTTCCCGACGCCGTTTACACCCCGTATGGCCACTTTTTGTCCGCGCTCCAGTTTTAAGCTAAGCGAATGGGTTAAGGGTTCGTTATAGCCTAAAACGAGATTTACTGCTTCGAAGATTATGCGGCCTGGACTGCGTGCCTCTTTAAACTTAAATTGCGGTTTAATTTTCTCTTTGGGTTTTTCGATGATATCCATTTTGTCAAGCTGCTTTTGACGGCTCTTTGCTCGGCCTGTTGTAGATATTCTCGCTTTATTGCGGGCAATGAAATCTTCCAAGCGGTCGACTTCTTTTTGTTGCTTTTCGTAGGCCTTTAGTTCTTGCTCTTTTCTAACGGAATGAAGCTGCATAAACTGCTCATAGTTTCCCGTGTACCGGGTTAAAATGGTATTCTCAACATGATAGATGACGTTGACAACATCATTTAAGAAGGGGATATCGTGCGAAACAAGGATAAAAGCATTCTCATAGTTCTTAAGGTAACTACTAAGCCATGTAATGTGTTCTTTATCCAAATAGTTGGTAGGCTCGTCAAGAATTAAAATCGTAGGTTTTTGCAGCAAAAGTTTAGTAAGAAGTACTTTGGTTCGTTGACCCCCACTTAAAGCTGTGACATCTTTGTCTAAGCCAATTGCACCTAAGCCCAGGCCGTTGGCAACTTCTTCGATGTTCGCATCAATTGTATAAAAACCATTATGCTCAAGAATGGTTTGGATCTCTCCTACATCTTCCATCATCTTATTCAGCTGTTCTTCCGAGGCCTCGGCCATAAGGTTATAAAGTTCAAGCATTTCAGCCTCAAGTTCGAACATTCTTTGGAAAGCTTCTCTTAAAACATCACGAATGGTTTTTCCTTTAGTTAAGACGCTATGCTGATCCAGGTACCCGACACTGACGCGGTTGGACCATTCTACCTTACCCCGGTCAGGACTAAGCTTACCCGTGATAATATCTAAAAAAGTAGACTTTCCTTCCCCATTGGCACCGATTAAGCCAACGTGTTCACCTTTGAGTAAGCGAAAGGAAGTATCTTCAAGGATTTGCCGACCACCAAAACCGTGAGTAACATTTTCAACATTTAAGATGCTCATTCTCTAACTCCTTCATTATTTTTCGTTCACCATATACCAGCGTACGATGCTCGCGCTAGTATGTTATAATAATAAGAATGAAGTTTCAAATAACAAAATCTGTTAATAGAAAAGGTGTAATATGGACGAAAAGACGCGGGAAGCTATGCTTAAAATTATTGAAGAGAAAAAGCAAAAAAGTGCTAGTCAAAAGGGGTGGCAGCGCGGTCAGAACAGTTTGGGCAGTCGCCAACAGGAAAAAAAGAAACATAAAAAGGGTGGCCTATTCGACAAGTAGAAGTGGAGAGGAGTTTTCATGAAATCACTGGTATTGGCGGAAAAGCCTAGTGTAGCCCGGGAAATTGCCCGGGTTCTTAACTGTAACTTGAAGAACAAAGGATATATGGAAGGGTCAAAGTATGTTGTGACCTGGGCCCTGGGACATTTGGTGACGTTGGCCGAGCCAGAGGATTATGATCAGAAATATAAACAGTGGCGGTTGGAAGATTTGCCAATGGTGCCTGAAAACATGAAGCTGAAGATGATTCGTCAGACATCCCAGCAGTATAAAGTCGTTTCTCAGTTGATGAAACGACAGGATATCGGGGAATTAGTCATTGCTACTGATGCCGGACGGGAAGGAGAGTTGGTTGCTCGCTGGATCATGAAGCTCGCTAACTGGAAGAAACCATTTAAGCGTCTCTGGATTTCTTCACAAACTGATACTGCGATTAAGGCGGGTTTTGCAAACTTAAAACCGGGGACAGAGTATAATAATCTCTATGAGGCGGCGTCATGCAGGGCAGAGGCTGATTGGCTAATCGGGCTCAACGTGACCCGAGCTTTAACCTGTAAATTTAATGCTCAACTTACCGCCGGTCGGGTGCAAACTCCAACCTTAGCTATGATTGTGCGGCGGGAAGAAGAGATCAAAAACTTTACACCTTTGGACTACTGGACGGTTCGGGCCGATTTTGGAGACTTTTTCGGGGATTGGCGCGGCCAAGATGGCAGTCGTATTTTCGATTATCCCAGAGTTGAAGCACTACTAACCAAGTTAAATGGGCATACCGGTAAAATCTCTGACATGCGTCGGGAAGGGAAAAGCGAACCGGCTCCTCTGGCGTATGACTTGACAGAATTACAGCGGGATGCTAACCGCCGGTTAAGCTTTTCCGCCCAGAAAACGTTGAGTGTCCTGCAAAATTTATATGAAAGGCACAAACTTGTCACCTACCCCCGGACGGATTCGCGTTATATCTCAGCGGATATTGTACCGACGCTGGCAGCCAGGCTGAATAGTATGGCCGTGGGGTCTTACGCGCTTGCAGCGAGGCAGGTTTTACAGAAACCATTAACTCCGTCCAAACGCTTTGTTGACGATAGCAAGGTTTCCGATCACCATGCAATTATTCCTACGGAACAGCCCCTTAAACTTGAAGCGCTTACAGGCGATGAAAGAAACCTCTACGACCTGATTGCCCGCCGTTTTCTGGCTGTCCTGTATCCTCCTTATCGCTATGACCAGCTTACGTTGGTTACCCATGTTAATGGAGAGAGTTTCTATGCCAAAGGAAAAGTAGTGATAGACCAAGGTTGGCGGGCGGTGGCTTTTCACCTAAGCGAACGGGAAGATGGGAAAGAAGAGAAAGAAGAGAATCTGCCCGAGCAAACGCTTGCGAATCAGAGCAAAGGGGAAGAGAGGCCGCTTAAAACGCTCAAAGCGAATAAGGGCAAGACGAAGCCCCCGGCGCGCTACACCGAAGCGACGTTGCTCTCAGCTATGGAAGGTGCGGGTAAATTTATTGAAGATGAGGAATTACGGGAGAGCATTAAGGGCGGCGGGTTGGGAACCCCTGCGACGCGGGCGGAGATTATTGAAAAAATCATTTCTGCTTTCTATGTTGAACGCTCTGGCAAGGAGTTAGTTCCGACCTCTAAAGGAATCCAGCTCATTGGCTTGGTGGCACCTGAGCTTAGGAGCCCGGAACTCACGGCCCAATGGGAACAGAGTTTGACTGATATTGCGCGGGGTAAAGGCAGCCGAAATAAGTTCATAAGCGGTATCCGGGAGAATACACAGGCCCTGGTACGTAAGGTTGTTGTGGATGATACGGTCTACAAAGCAGATAACGTTTCCAAGACGAAGTGTCCGGTCTGCGGCAAGTATATGCTTCTGGTTAAAGGCAAACGGGGCAAAATGTTTGTGTGTCAGGATCGAAATTGCGGACACCGCCAGCCGGAAAAGGAAAGCTTAGGGTTTACCAGTTCGAAGCGGGCCAGTCAAACGAACCAGAGATTAATTGACCAGTACAGTGACCAAGGGTCGATTGGCAACAGCATGGCCGATCTGCTTAAGGAGGCCATGGCCAAACAGGAGAAGGATAAGAAGTGATACTTTGGGTGCATAAGGAAGTTATTTTAGGTGATATGGAAATAAGGATAGGGTAGAGATGGAGAATTGGTTTATTATCACGAAGTTGGCGGTATTAGTGTATTGCGCCTTGAGGTACGCGGGCGGAGTTAGTGTGGTGGTGCTCTTGCTTCTTCTTTATGTATCTCTGAACATAGCCGTTTACATCGCTAAAGAAAAGAAATGGCACAGGATCTTACTTGCCGCCTCCTTGCTTCTGTTAATTGTCTGTGCCCAATATCTTAATTTTCTCTTCATTCTCCTGATTCCGGTCAACCTGTACGAATTTGTTCTGACCTATCGTCAAGATTTGCGTTTGGCAGCCGTCTTGACGGTACTGCCACCCCTCATAATTAGTCACGAGCTCATCCTGGAATATCTGCTCGTCAGTCTTTTAAGCTATGTGATTTATGATCAAGCTTCAAGCATGGCCCAGCGCCTGAATTTGCTCACAACAGAAAACGATGAAATGAGGAACCGTATTGATAGGTTAAGAGGAAGGTTACATAAGGACGAAGAATATGAGCGGCAATTAAAATATTCATCTCAATTGGAGGAAAGAAACAAATTAGCCCAGGAGATCCACGACCGCGTGGGCCACGCGATTTCCGGCAGCCTGATTCAGCTGGAGGCGGCTAAATTTCTCTTAGCCAGCGATTTAACGAATAATAAGGAGCAAGGATTAACAATTCTCGGGAATGTGATTGGCGTTTTGCGGAAAGGGATGGAAAGCATTCGGGAGACACTAAGAAATATCAAGCCGTCCGTGGAACAACTCGGCATCAACCGGGTAAAACTGCTGCTCGATGAATTTTCTGCCAGTCATCCCGTTAAGACCACTCTGATGCACAGTGGCAACTTGGAGCGCATATCCCATACCCAATGGAAGGTAATCTATGATAACATTTATGAAGCCTTGACCAATGCCCTGAAATATTCTCAGGCAACAACGATTGCTGTGAAACTTGACGTCCTTAATACTCTGGTAAAAGGTGAGGTAAGGGATAATGGGATCGGGGTTCATACATTAAAAAAAGGTCTGGGTCTTGTCGGTATGGAGGAACGGACCCAGAGTAGCGGGGGCAAGGTGATCATTGACGGGACAAATGGCTTTTCGGTGATTACTCTGCTGCCACTGGAGGATGAAAATCATGGCCATTAGAGTCCTGATTGCAGATGATGATGTTCTGATCCGGGAAGGTCTTAAGATTATTTTAAGTATGGATAAAGAGTTCGAGATCGTGGTTTGCGTTGAAGATGGCCTCCAGGCGGTTGAGTACTGCCTTAAGGAACCGGTTGATGTTGCCCTCCTCGATGTGAGGATGCCGGTCTTAAACGGTGTTGAGGCTGCCCGGGAAATCTCCTGTCAAACCACTGCGAAGCCTCTGATTCTTACAACTTTTGATGATGACGAGTTTATCACGGAGGGGATAAAAAACGGGGCTAAGGGATATTTGCTAAAAAACAATCCGCCGGATAAGATCAAGGATGCAATCCGCATGGTCCATGGGGGACATATTGTGTTACAGGACGTGGTTTTGGATAAGCTTAAAGAAGGGTTGACAATAAACCACAGACGGAAATTTGACCGATCATTATTTTCTGAGCGGGAACTTGAAATTGTCGAGCTTATTGCCAAGGGCTTTGCCAATAAAGAAATCGCTAAGACGCTTTATATCTCGGAGGGCACGGTTAAAAATTATATTACTTCTATTCTGAATAAAACGGGTCTCGGACACCGAACCCAGATTGCTGTCTATTATATAAATGGTGGTAGGATATGACCTTTGTCATACGCAAGTGGTGACCTTCAGGGCTAACTGGAGGGAACCTTTTTTTTTATACTTAGTCTATGCATTGCGAGAAAGGGAGAGGATATTATGCCTGTTGCAAAGATCGAAAACCTTGTAAAGAAATTTGGGGACGCGGTGGCTGTGGACAATGTGTCCCTTCAGATTGAGCAAGGGGAAATTTTCGGAATACTTGGGCCGAACGGTGCCGGTAAAAGCACCATCATCAATGTTATTTGTGGTCTATTGAGTTTTGATGCGGGAAAGGTTGAGATTCTCGGGAGGGAGATTAAGCGAGATCCGGTGTATTGCAAGCGAAATATCGGGATCGTGCCGCAGGATATTGCGATTTATGAGGATCTAAGTGCCTTCGAAAATGTAAAGTTTTTTGCCACACTCTATGGGCTAAGGGGCATGGGGTTGAAAGAAAGGGTGGAGGAAGCCCTGGACTTTGTCGGTTTAAAGGATAAAGCTCACAGCTATCCGAAAGCTTTTTCCGGCGGCATGAAGCGGCGCTTGAACATTGCCTGTGCTCTGGCTCATCGACCGAAACTTATTATTATGGATGAGCCTACCGTGGGAATTGACCCCCAGTCGCGCAATCATATCCTCCGCTCCGTCAAGAAACTCAATGAGCTGGGGTGTACGATCATTTATACCAGTCATTATATGGAGGAAGTCGAAGAGATCTGTTCCAAGATTGCCATCATTGATCATGGCAAAGTCATAGCCGAGGGAACGAAAGACGAATTAAAGGCTATCGTTATGAATACGAACGGAGTCTGGATTACGGTTGACAGTGTTCACCAGGTGAGTGCGGAAAGGCTGAAAGAGATCAAGGGAGTGGTCCATGTCGAGATCAAAGACAACACAGTAAAGATTACAAGCTCTGCCGATATTAATAACCTTGACAAAATCATTCTCTACTTCACCGGAAACGGGATTCCTCTAAAAAATATCGAAAGCAAAGCGCCGGATTTAGAGACGGTTTTTCTGACTCTAACGGGCAGAAAACTGCGGGATTAGAGAGGGGGTGTAGGACCGTGGCAGTTTTTAGTATTTTTACTAAGGAGTTAAAGCATAATACCCGGAATCTCAAGGGCATGATTCTGATGGTTCTGTTTCCCATTATTCTGATTGTGGTCTTGGGGACGGCGCTCTCAGGGATGTTCGACCGTTCGTCAGAGTTTAAAGATATCCGGGTCTTGTATAAGGATCCAGGGGACAAACCGCTGTCTCAAGCTTTTGCGGAATTTCGGAAGCATGGTACTGAAATGGGTATCACTTTTACGAAAACGGAGAGCAGCGAACAGGGTGTGGAGAATATTAAAAACAGGAGATACACTTGCTTTGTTAACGTAAGCGATGAGGGATTGGAATTAACCAAAACGGACTGGTCAGCTCTAAAGGCTAATTTAGTAGAGGCTGTTCTCAAGACCTTTGTCGAACGCTATAAAACGGTAGCTGTGGTCGCCCAGGTGAATCCGCAAGCCGTCCCGCAAATGATTAAAAATTCACAGGCGGGGGATTTTGTTCAGGTTTCCTCTCTGGGAGAGAAACCGCGGCCGAGGGCCATGGACTATTATGCGATAACGATGCTTACCTTAATCACTTTGTATTCATCCTTGACCGGCGTTTATGCCATAAGGAACGAAAAGACGCTTAAGACCGCCGGGCGGCTGCTCTGTGCTCCAGTCGGGAGATATGAACTTCTGCTGGGAAAAGCTTTGGGGGCTCTCTTCATTACCTTAATCCAGGTTTTGGTGGTGCTTTTATTTAGCAAATATTTGCTGAAGACGTATTGGGGGGAACATCTTGGCACGATATTCCTCCTGGTCTCTGCCGAGGTGGTAATGGCTGTCAGCTTGGGAATCGGTGTGGCATTTTTGTTGCGCAGCGAGGCCGCGATCAGCGGAGTCTTAAACATGGTTATTCCGATCTTGGTCTTTTTTGGCGGAGGGTATATTCCGCTTGATGGATTCAACAAGACTGTGCTATTAATTGCTAACGCATCGCCTTTAAGGTGGATCAATACAACCTTGATGGCGGTTATCTACGCCAATGATTTTAGCTCTGTGGCTGCGGCCATTGGGTTTAATTTGGGGCTTGGAGCTGTCTTTTTAAGTATTGCAGCTTACGCTATTCGCCGAGAGGGGGCTTTATTGTGAGAAACGCTTGGTTGTTAGCGATCAACACCTTAAAGCAGACCGCCAGAAAAAAGGGCACCTTGATCATATTATTGGTTCTACCTGTAATTGGCGTACTGGTGGCGATGGCAGCCTACGGAAGTATTGGTTCCAGCTCGGTCACGCTCGGTGTAGTAGATCAAGATCACAGCAATGTGACCGGGGATTTAGTTAAGTCCCTCGACCAAGAGGGGCAATTCAAAATACTTTCTTTGGATGAGCAAGACATCGAGACTTACCTTACTGCAGGCAAGGTTGACTCTGTACTCATTATCCCTCAAGGTTTTGCAGAGAGCATCACTAATGGAAGTATCACTAACGGAACCGGGGATATTAAGGAAAACTTGGCGGCACCGCGCCTGGTTTCAATCAAAGGAGAGGCTGCTACAGCGTGGGTGCAAAACTACACTAATCTTTACCTCCAAAATCTCCAGGACTTAAGCCAAGCCGCAGGGGGGAATGGGGAAGTTTTTGAAGCGCTCTATCACAAGTATCAGGAAAAAAATGTAGCGCTCACGGTCAACAAGGTGCAGGACCAGACTAAGAGCAAAGGGATGACAACCCAAAGCATCGGTTTTCTGATCATGTTTATGATGCTGGGAGCGGGGACCACCGCCGATATGATCCTTAAGGAAAAACGCAATCGGACTTACTATCGGATTTGTGCGGCCCCGGTCAGCCCCAGAACCTATGTCCTGGGAAATGTGATGGCCAATCTTTTCCTCGTGCTGATCCAAATTATTCTAACCTTATTTCTAATGAGTAAAGTGTTAAGAATCGAAACTTTCGTACCTCTGCCAGAGCTTTTTCTTATCCTCATGCTTTTTGGGTTAGTGGCGATCGGACTAGGGTTAATCATTGTGGCTTTCGCTAACGATTCTGTTCAGGCCGGGACACTGCAAACCTTGATCATTACCCCTACTTGTATGCTGTCCGGATGTTTCTGGCCCCTTGCCATTATGCCTAAATCGGTCCAACGCATCGCTGAGTTCCTGCCGCAGACATGGGCGATTGCAGCGATTGAAAAACTCCAGGCAGGTAGCGCGTTCAGTCAAGTGGGGATCAACCTTGCCATCATCTTGGCGTTCGCCCTTGCTTTCTTCCTGATCGCGGCTTATAGGTTCGGCAAGAATAATGAGGTTAAGACATTTATTTGAGGAACATGGGGTTGAATTTGAGAGAGGGTGTTGAATTGTGTGGGGGTATGATCTTCGGCCCCTGAATAGCAGGAGTTTTAGCTGTCTGGCTAGAATTAGAAATATAATTATCAAAAGAGCGAGACACGGGCAGTCTGCGTTTGAAGGACAGGGATGGTCTAATTGGATTCTGTGAGCGAAATGAAAATGAATAGTCTGAAGGACCTGGAACATAGGGCCAAAGCGTGCACAAACTGTGGCTTGCGTTCAGGGTGCCGCGGGGTAGTTTTCGGAGAAGGGAACATTGATTCTCCGGTGATGTTTGTCGGGGAAGGGCCAGGACAGACAGAGGATGAACTAGGGAGGCCGTTTGTGGGCAAAGCCGGACAGCTTCTGGACAAGATTCTGCTGGCGGCGGAATTGCCGCGCGAAACCGTGTATATAACTAACATTGTCAAATGCAGGCCACCCGGCAACAGAACTCCCAACACGCAAGAAATGCAGGCTTGTTTGCCGTGGCTTAGGCAGCAGTTTGCTCTTATGCGCCCACGGTTTATGGTGCTGCTTGGCTTAGCTGCTACCCATGGGATTCTTGAACCGAATCTCAAGATGGGGCAAAGCCATGGACAGTGGTTTGAAAAAGGTAATGTCTTAATTATGCCGACTTACCATCCGGCGGCAATCTTGCGCAATCCCGCGCTACGCAAACCGGCCTGGGAGGATTTTCAGAAGATTAGCCAAACTGTTCATGAATGAGCGTCTGCATTGAATCCCCGCTAACTCTCCATACTAAAGCTGATTTTGTTAATAAAATATGGAGGGGTCGTAAAAAATGAAGGGGATTTCAGCGTTGCCGAAGAATGAAGAAACTCCGGCTGAAGGACATAAAGAAAGTGCTGTCGAAAACCTCAAACAAGTGGGGGAACTCCGCCTGCCGGAACCGTCAGGCAATATTTTCACTTTAACAATTGTGGGACAAATTGAAGGGCATCAAATCCTGCCGCCACAGACCAAGACAACAAAATACGAGCATGTGATTCCACAGTTGGTGGCGGTAGAACAGAACCAGAAGATTGAGGGTTTGCTGGTTATGCTGAATACCGCAGGAGGAGATGTGGAAGCGGGGTTGGCGATTTCCGAGCTTATTAGCAGCCTCAGCAAACCGAGTGTATCCTTGGTGCTGGGTGGAGGACACAGTATCGGAATTCCTATTGCCGTAAGTTGTACCCGCAGTTTTATCGCACCTACAGGAACTATGACTGTGCATCCCATACGTTACACAGGTTTGGTTATTAATGGGCACCAGCAATTCGAGTATTTGCAAAAAATGCAGGAGCGGGTAAATAACTTTATTATTCAGCATTCAACAATGTCTGAAGCTGGATTGAAGGACTTGATGTTTACGACAGGGGAACTGGCTCAGGATATTGGCACTATTTTAGTCGGGCAAAAAGCTGTTGATGTTGGCCTGATTGGTTCAGTCGGTGGGCTTAAAGAGGCATATGCGGAGCTAAACCGGTTAATTGGGGAGAACGCGGGTACACAGTAAGTAGAAAAGAGATGTTCAATGAAGACGAAAGAGTCTTGGGCCCAGAGGACTTCGAAGCCGCGTAAAGCTATATGGAAGGTTCTAATACCGGGTATTTTGTTGATGCTGGTTATTAGCGGATACTGGGCTCTGCCTGCTGTCCGCCAGGCGCAAGCAGGGTCTAAAGGACAATTCCAAGCTGGGGGTCAGGCTCCTGCGGCCGAAGCGGTGACTCCTGCCCAAGGTAGATCCCAGGCCCAAGCAGAAGCTCTTCCCAGGGTGGAGAAGATTACGTTAACGGCGGCTGGGGATATTTTAATGCACAATACCCAGATCTGGTCCGGGTACCAGGCAGATGGGACTTATGCCTTTGATTTTTTCGAGCCGGTGAAAGATTTAATCGGCGAAGGGGATTATTCCTCGACCGACCTTGAAGCGGTGCTGGGTGGCCCGGAAGGGGGGTACACAGGCTATCCCTTGTTTAATAGCCCTGATGCCGTGGCTGACACGCTTAAAAACGCCGGCTTTGACTTGGTGTTTACGGCCAATAATCATATTTTGGACCGAGGAGCAAAGGGAGCTTTGCGCACGCTCCAAGTTTTGCAGGGGAGAGGGCTTGACACGACGGGTTCCTTCAAAAGTCAGGACAAGCCTTTGCTGATAAAAGAAATTCGCGGAGTCAAGGTAGGGTACCTAGCCTATACTTACGCTACGAACGGGATTCCGCTTCCGCAGAACAAACCATACCTTGTGAATTTATTAGAAAAAGACAAAGTCCTAATGGACATAAAGACTATGCGCCCACAGGTGGACATTCTGATACTCGCTCTTCATTGGGGGGTAGAGTACAGGCCAGAGCCTACTGAGGAGCAGAAAGCAATGGCCCAGGAGTTTTTGCAGGCCGGGGCAGACGTGATTTTAGGCAGTCATCCCCACGTGATCGAGCCTATGGAAATAATAAAAGACCGGAACAAGAATAAGTTTGTGATTTATTCTTTAGGCAATCTTATCGGGGATCAACACGGTATCGAGCGCAACAGCGGTGTAATCCTGAACTTACAGTTTGAGAAAGACTTTAACAAGGGCACGACTGATTTGTGCAGTGTTTCTTATACTCCAACCTATTCCCATAGCTACATTGACCGAGGTAAACAGAAGTTTCGCGTGGTCGCGGTAGAGGATGCGATTGCCCAAGTTCGGGCGGGCGAAGAGCCCTATCTCAAGGCTAAAGATTTGCCGGTATTAGAGCAGGTTCTTAAGCAAACCCGCGGGACGCTGGGGAAAGAGGGAGACCCTAAGATTTTGAGCCCAAATCCTTGAGTAGAAAAGAGCACGGAAGGATTTGAGCCTGGATCACGCGAATATGTATATGGATTATTCTGCCACTGGATATTTAGTGAGTGAGCAGTGGCGGCAATGGTGGACGGATTCATGAATTCACGATTAAACAGGAACGCAGATAGCGTTAGTCAAAAGTTGGAGGAAGCTTTTCGTGACCAATAAAAAGGTTCGGCGCAAGTATGAAAGAAAAAACCACAGCTTAAAAGAGAATATTCAGAGCGAAGTCATGGGTATTTTTATTGTCGGTATGGCTTGCTTAGGTTTTGTTGCCCTCTATTCAGACCGCAGCGGGGTGATCGGAGCTAATATAAGATTGGCCTTAACGGCTCTGGCGGGCGGGGGCAAAGCCTGGCTTTTGGTTCTCCTCGGAGTTTGGGGCTTGGCCATTATGAACAAGCACACCCGCCGCCTAGGCTGGCGGGCAGTTGGAGTTGTGCTGTTGTGGCTGGTGATGCTTGGACTTATGCATTTTCAGTTGCCAGGAATACAAGCGTTCTCGCAGCAAGACATGTTTGAGGAAGGAAAGCTTGGGCACGGAGGCGGCTTGATCGGGGCAGTGATTGCCCTTGCTCTGAGGACAGCAGTTGGTGTTCAAGGAGGGTATGTGCTCTTGGGTATGGGCGCGCTCATTGGAGCGCTCCTGGTAGTGAACCGCTCTTTAGTTAGTGGCGTAAGAGAAGCCGGGAAACTAGGAAAAGAAGCCGGGCACTGGTTGAAAAATCAGGTCAGGGATTTTGTTTTCGTGGTCCAGAATCCGATGGAAGAGGATGAACCCTTGGATGCACCAGACCTAAAAAAAACAGCGGGATCCAAGGTGTTAAATAAAGTCTTTAATAAGAAAAAAGGGATCGGGGCGGAAAAGCCAGTGGTGCTTGACCCAGATATTGTAGAAAGGCCGCTGGTGATCCGCACTTTTGCTGATGGCACATCTGAACCTGGATACAATAATGAGCAAAGTTCAGGTAATGAGCCTTTGGCAAACAATGATCGGCATGGATGGAATGATCACGAAAACAGTAAAGAGGTACCGGAGCGTGTAAGTAAAATACCGGGCACTCAGCAACCCCCTCAGGCCGGCATAATGCCTCCGGGCAGGCTCACTGGAACCCCAGTGTCGCGCCAGGTGCACCCCGACAGTAATTATGAGCTTCCTCCGC
Source organism: Clostridiales bacterium (assembly GCA_027357125.1). Classification (GTDB taxonomy): domain Bacteria; phylum Bacillota; class Desulfitobacteriia; order Desulfitobacteriales; family Desulfitobacteriaceae; genus Paradesulfitobacterium. Next base: position 628 of record DAHVVW010000002.1, on the reverse strand, counting down.
TCACGCTGTTGCACAAATCTCTGCGCGTTAAGAACTCACGTCTGAACAAAGATTTGGCAGACAATGTGCGGACCTTGGAAGAAACGCTCAACAGCTTTGGTGTTAAAGTCAAAGTTACTCATGTGATGCAGGGACCAGCTATTACCCGCTATGAGGCCCAACCCGCTCCGGGGATTAAGGTCAGCAGAATTACAAGCTTGGCCGACGACATTGCCCTAAGCTTGGCTGCTCAGGATGTGCGCATTGAGGCTCCTGTTCCCGGTAAATCTGTGGTAGGGATTGAGGTGCCGAACCGGGAGATTGCAACCGTCCACTTCAGGGAAGTGATGGATGCTCCTGAATTTCTAAGCGCTTCCAGTAAATTAAGCCTGTGTTTAGGGAAAGATATTACCGGAACCCCGGTTGTGGCCGATTTGACAAAAATGCCACACCTATTGATTGCCGGAGCCACAGGGTCAGGGAAATCAGTGTGTGTTAATACTCTAATCCATAGTATTCTGTTTAAAGCTCGCCCGGATGAGGTGAAGTTTTTGCTGGTCGACCCGAAGATGGTGGAACTTACTACTTACAACGGAATTCCGCATCTGATTGCACCGGTGGTGACTGATCCGAAAAAAGCGGCCGGAGC
>DAHVVW010000029.1 GCA_027357125.1 Clostridiales bacterium | reverse complement strand
TGACCTTCATGTCACAGGCACCATCAGAAAACAGGCAAGATGCCTTGCAGAGCGAACCGTTCGAGCAGAGGAGCGTAGTGAGCGCAGTAGACGAAGCGTTAAGCCGCGCCACTGGTTCACGTCAGGTATTACCCAAAGGTTTGGCGCGGTAGCAGAGTCTACAAGTGAACAGCACCGGCGCGTGGTGAGCGGGCAAGGTAGCTTGCCGAAGGTATTCAGAGTAGTAGTGCGTCAGGGGGAATTCAATGAGAGTGGTTTTTATGGGAACGCCGGATTTCGCCGTTCCTTCTTTGCAAGCACTCCTCGAAGGTGGGCATGAGGTGGCGGCGGTATTCACCCAGCCGGATAGGCCTGCCGGACGGGGCAAACAGTTAAAACTAAGTCCGGTCAAAGTCTTTGCCTTAGAGACCGGGGTTAAGGTACGTCAGCCATACAAGATTAAAGATCCCATAGCTGTGGCCGAACTGAAGGAGCTTAATCCGGACTGCATTGTGGTTGTCGCTTACGGCCAGATTCTTTCCCGCGCGATCTTGGACATACCCCGGTTTGGCTGCATCAACGTCCATGCCTCTTTGCTTCCGCAATACCGGGGAGCAGCGCCGATTCACTGGGCGGTCATAAACGGGGATTCTGTGACCGGGGTTACAACGATGCTGATGGATGAAGGACTGGACACCGGGGACATACTATTGCAAAGAGAATACGCAATCGAGCCGGACGAGACGACCGGGGAAGTGCACGATGCCTTGGCTGAGATGGGCGGCAGGCTTTTGATAAGGACGTTGGATGCTTTGGCTGGGCGTGCTGTTACTCCGCGTCCTCAGGGCGATGAGTATAACTATGCTGCCCTGCTGACGCGAAAACACGAACAGATCGTCTGGGAGCGTTCTGCCTGGGAAGTCCATAACCAAATCCGCGGTCTAAATCCTTGGCCTGGAGCATATACAAATTTTCAAGGAGAAGGGCTGAAAATTTGGCGCAGCAGGGTAATCTCTCAGAACGGGGACCCTTTGGTCCAACCTGGGCAAATCATAGGCGTAGAGCCGGACGGGATTTTCGTGCAAACAGGGGAGGGAATCCTCAAACTCCTCGAAGTCCAGCCTGCCGGCAAACGCCCCATGTCCGCGCGAGACTTCTTCAACGGCAGACATATAAGTATCGGAGAGACTTTTAACTAGACTTCGAGGTTGATAGCATGCACCATCAGAAGGATAAAAGCCAAGCGTGCTGCAAGCGGAAGCGAACCATTTGGGCAGAGGGACGTGAGCGAGCGAGAGCTGCGAAACGTTGCCGCACCGAAGGTTCACATGCAGCAATACCCAGAGGTTGCGGATGCGGCAGTGAAGCAGCCGAGCGAGTAGTCCCGCCGCCCAGGTGAGCGGGCATTGCAGCACGCGGATTCCCGATTTCAAGCTAAAGTATTTATGAACGGAGGATGCTAATGTTCGGTTATCCTTTCTTTGATTACACAATGGTGCTCTTAATTCCGGCGATTCTGCTTTCTATCTACGCCCAGATGAGAATTTCTTCCGCTTATAGGCGTTATTCAGAGGTGCCCTCCCGCTCCGGACTGACCGGGTCACAGGCAGCCCGTGCCATCCTGCACGAGAATGGGCTTTATGATGTTCAAGTAGAACCCATTGGCGGCCGCCTTTCTGACCATTATGACCCGCGCACCCGGGTCGTGCGCCTGAGTGAAGATGTCTACCACGGCAACTCTCTGGCTTCAATCGCAGTGGCGGCTCATGAGACAGGGCATGCCCTGCAGCATGCCACCGGGTATTTTCCGCTCCAACTGCGGTCTTCGTTCGTGCCGGTGGCCAATTTCGGCAGCAGTCTGGGCCCGATCTTGATTATAGTTGGCTTATTTATGCCGTCTTTCGATTTTCTGTTACAATTAGGGATTTATGCTTTTGCGCTGGCGGTTGTTTTCCAAATTATTACTTTACCCGTTGAATATAATGCCAGCGGTCGCGCCCTGGCTCTCCTTCAGGACGGAAGTATGCTGGCCGGGGATGAAGTGCGGGGGGCGCGCAAAGTGCTTAATGCTGCTGCGCTTACCTATGTAGCGGCAGCTTTAGCGGCAGTGCTGCAATTGGCCCGCTTTATCTTAATTGCCCAGGGCCGGAGCCGGGATGAATAATCCTTCACCACGGCAGGCTGCTGCCGGGATTCTGACCCAGGTGGAAGCAGAGAAAGCATACGCTAACCTGTTATTGCAAAACAGGCTGGCTCATTATCCTGAGGCTCGTGACCGCCAGTTTATCACCATGCTGGTTAACGGCGTGCTCAAGCACCGTCTGACCTTAGACTTCGCCCTGCGCTTACATCTCTCCAAGCCTCTCTCCAGCCTGCCCCATCAAGTTCGTTCAATATTAAGGATCGGTGCCTGGCAGGTTCTCTTCATGGAAAAAACACCCACGGCGGTGGCCGTAAATGAAGCGGTCGAGCTGACCAAGGGCAGCCAGCACAAGTTCTCCGCTTTAGTGAACAGCGTTCTGCGGCAGGTCAGTGCCCGGGGCTGGGATTTGCCGTGGCCTGATCTTAAGCGGGAGCCTGTGCGCTATCTGTCTGTGCGCTATTCCCATCCGGAATGGCTGGTGCGCCGCTGGTGGAAGCGCTGGGGCTTTGACGAGACCCAAGCGCTGTGCCAGGCCGATAACGAGCCTGCGCCAACGTGGATCCGCACGAATACCTTAAAGGTTTCCCGGCTGGAACTCGAGCAACGCCTGGAAGAAGAAGGGGTTGAGACTGAATTAGGGGCGCGTGTGCCTGAAAGTTTGATTATTCGGGAATTTGGCGCGGTGGAAAAACTGCAGAGCTTTCAGGAAGGGTTGTTTACGGTCCAGGATGAGAGTTCTCAGTTAGTGGCTCATGTCCTCTCCCCTGTGCCTGGGGAGCACGTGCTTGATGCCTGCAGCGCTCCCGGCGGGAAAACTACTCACTTGGCACAACTGATGGATAACAAAGGATTAATTATGGCGTTTGACGTCCATTCCCATAAACTTAACTTAATCGAAGGCCTGGCCGACCGGCTGGGTGTAAGTATTATCGAGCCGCATCTGGGGGATGCGCGCGTCCTGCCGGGGGTGAAACCTCTGAGTCAGGAGCGGGTGTTAGTAGATGCCCCCTGTTCCGGTCTGGGTGTGATCAGGCGCAAAGCTGATTTGCGCTGGCAGAAGGAAGATCTGGATTTGCAGGAGCTGCCGGTACTGCAACTGGCCATCCTGGAAAAAGCAGCAGAGTGTGTGGCCCCCGGTGGAGAACTCCTCTATTCCACCTGCACGGTGGAGCCGGAGGAAAACTTCGAAGTGGCCAAAGCTTTTCGCCAGGCTCATCCAGAGTTCGAGCCGGTGGATTTAAGAGAGGGTCTCCCTTTTATCCTCACAGAAGAGCAAGACGCCCGCCAGGCAGCCAAGGGGATGCTCCAACTGCTGCCACACCACCATGGAATGGACGGGTTTTTCTTAGCTAAATTCCGGCGCACGCAAGTTTAGCACGCGCGAATTAGGTGAATACTATGAAAAGATTGGAATTACGCGCCCTCGCAGAGGAAGAGTTAACTGAAGTTGCCATCGGCCTCGGGCTGAAAAGGTTCCGGGCCGGACAGCTATTCCAGTGGGTTCAGGGAAAAGCAGTGCAAACCTGGGACGAGATGAAAAACATCCCTGCTCAGGAGCGTTTGCAGCTTGCGGAAAGTTTAAACTTTCACCCTTTGGAACGGGTGCGGGAGCAACGGTCTCAGGACGGCACGCGCAAATATTTATTCCGCCTGCATGATGGGGAAACGATCGAGTGTGTCCTTATGGATTATGAACGGAGGCATGCCCGCGATCGGCGCACGGTCTGTGTCTCAACTCAGGTAGGGTGTGCGGTGGGCTGCGCTTTTTGCGCCACCGGCCTCGGAGGGTTCAGGCGCAACTTGTCGGTCGGGGAAATCGTCGGTCAGGTGCTCGACATTGTCTGTCACCTGCGCCGGGAAGACCCGGAATTTAACATCACTAATGTCGTCTTTATGGGTATGGGGGAACCCCTGCTCAACTACGACAACCTCTTACAAGCTATCGCCCTCTTAAATCATCCCAAAGGACAAAATATCGGGATGCGTCGCATGACCATCTCGACCAGCGGGGTCGCCCCCAAAATTCGGGACTTGGCTCGCGCTAACCCGCAAGTTGGGTTAGCGGTGTCTCTCCATGCGGCCAGTGATGAACTTCGGGATGCCTTAGTGCCGATGAACCGCCGCTACCCGCTTAAGGAGCTTTTAGGAGCCTGCCGTGAGTATTCAGAACTTACTAGCCGCCGTATTACCTTTGAGGTCGCGTTGACCGAAGACACGGCTACGCGGGCACATGCGGAAGAATTGGCCGCTCTGCTTAAAGGACAACTGGGGCACGTTAATTTAATTCCTGTGAATCCGGTGGCGGAAGCGGGAATTAAGCGCCCTCTGAAGTCGGAATTAAAGACTTTTGCCGAATTGTTGGAAGGAAACGGGATTACCGTAACCGTGCGTGAGGAAAGAGGTACGGATATTGACGCAGCTTGTGGTCAACTTCGTCGACAGTGGGAGGGTGAATCATAGCTTATGAGTCTGTTGGCACGGTTTGAAGAGGTTGCCGAGCGCTTGTTCACCGGTCCGTTCAAAAAGAATATCAGTCGGCTTCAGCCTGTGGAAATAGCCAAGGAATTGGTAAAAGCCATGCTTAAACACAAGCAAGTCAGCGTCTCACGGGTGTATGTGCCCAATGTTTACCGTGTCTTTCTTCATTCGGGAGACTGGGGGCCTTTAGCCAGTTTCGGAGATGCGTTCCTAATTGAACTCTTGAAATATGTTTATAAAGAGGGGGAGCGCTCAGGGTTCACCTTTTTGACTAAGCCGGCGATTGAACTCCATGCTGATGATACAGTGAAAGCGCGGGAAATGTTTATTGAAGTCGATTTTGACGATTCTGTCGACATGAAGTGGGATGATGATGCGGACGAGGCCGCAGATGAATCGAATTGGCCGGAAAGGACGAATGTTTTGAAGAATCCGGTCAAGACAAACTTTCAGCTGGCAGAGGACAGCGGCAGGAATTCAGACTACTTTCTCGAAATTATTGAAGGATTGGATGCAGGAAAGATTTTCCCGCTGGCTCGGGGTACGCTCTATATAGGCAGGCACGCCCAGTGCGAACTGATGTTGTCTGACCCGGAGGTGTCTCGCCGCCATGTGACGCTTACCCAGGGGGAACAGGGGTGGATGCTTGACGATCTCGGGAGCACCAATGGCACTTGGGTCAACAGCCAAAGGATTACCCTGGAAGCGGTGGCACCGGGGGACCGCATCCAGATCGGACAGACAGTCATGATGATTAAGCGCAGAACTGCTTGAAGGTGGTTTTATGCAAATTATTTCAGTAATCGGGCGGCTTGTATTTGTTGCCCTAATTTATCTTTTTCTCTTTAGAGTGTTAACGGCGCTGCTGGCAGACCTCCAGGTCAAAGGCTTTTTTAGCCGCCCGGAGCGGGAGTTTGGCCGCCTTGAAGTACTAACCGGCGCGGAGAACTTGCCGCGGGGAAAAACTTTTCGCGTTGACAGCAAAGGGATCCGCATCGGACGCGGGAAAAACAATGACATCATAATTCCCGACCATTTTGCTTCAATCGATCATGCCTATTTTCGCCAGCACAAAGGGAAGAGTTTCATCGAAGATTTGGGCAGCACCAATGGAACTTGGGTAAACGGGGAGCGCATTAATTCTCCGGTGCAGCTCGTTGTAGGAGACTATGTGAAAATTGGAAGTATTACTTTCCAATATTCGAGGTGGCAACATGAGAATTCTTAGTTTCAGCGAAACAGGGTATGTGCGCAAAAATAATGAAGATGCCTACTTGGCCTTGTCAGAATACGGTCTCTATGCAGTTGCGGACGGCATGGGCGGGCATTTGGCCGGGGAAGTGGCCGCACGCACCGCTCTTAAAGAACTGGAACGCATGGCTCCTGAACTTGCCGGTCTTGGTGAAGAAGAGGCGGAACCATGGATCAAGTCAGCTTTGATCCGGGCCAATGAGGTGGTGTATGAATCCTCCAGCCGTTTGCCGGAGACTGAAGGGATGGGTACCACTTTAACCGTGCTTTTTGTGCGCGATTCCTTCGCTGTTATCGCTCATGTGGGGGACAGCAGGGCGTATCTGTGGCGGAGTGAGGAACTTAAGCGCCTTACTGATGATCACTCCCTGGTAGGGGAATTGGTGCGGCTGGGGCAGATTTCTGCGGAAGAAGCGGAGAAACATCCGCGCCGCCATGTTCTGATTAGGGCGATCGGAGCGGCCGAAGATATTCAGGTCGACTGCCTCAGTCTGGAAACAAAGCCTAATGATGTCTTTCTTCTATGTACTGATGGTTTTTCCAGTGTCTTAGCTGAAGAGGAAATCGGGCAGGAGTTTGTAGAAGAGAGTTCGTGGGAGGAACACTTGGAGAATTTGAGGCAATTAGTATTGGAGCGGGGAGCGCCGGATAATTTTACGGCTCTCTGCTGCATCGTGGAGTGATTTTATGTATCGATTGACACTCCGGATAATTATCCTGGCCATTCTCTGGGTTGGCCTCGGAATTCTCAAACTAGAGGGCAAAGTCAACCCCGACATTCTGTGGCAGGCGGGAATTTTTTCGTTTTTGCTCGTGGTCGGCAGTTTACTCGAGTACCTGCTGCACTACCGTGGGGATCCTTTTATTCTCCCCACTGTTGAAGCCATTCTCGCGCTCGGGCTCGTGTTCCTAGTGAGAATCAGTCCGGAAACAGCCTTGCGCCAATTTCTATGGGCTAATTTAGGTTTGTTCGTCTTTTATGGAATAGTCTGGGTTTTGCGCGATTACCGGCGCCTGAGCCGTCTTACCTATTTGTGGGGACTGGCGGCTGTCGGGCTCCTGCTACTTACTCTTCTACTTGGGGTGACCAAGGGCGGCGCTACCAGTTGGCTTCAAATAGGAGGTCTAACCGTTGAACCGGAGGAATTAGTAAAGGTTGTTGCCCTCCTCTTCCTCGCTTCGTATCTGGGAGAGCACAAGGAACTTCTCAGTATCGGCACGGTCCAGGTGGGGCGCTTTTCTGTGCCTGACATCCGGACATTAGGACCGTTCGTGGTCATGGCCGGAATCTCCTTGGGGCTATTGGCTGCGCAGAAGAGTCTGGGCACGGCTTTGGTCTTTTATACCCTCTTTGTCTTGCTCATTTATGTTGTGACTGAGAGACCCCTGTATCTGGGCCTTTCTCTCCCTATTCTGGCGCTTACAGGCTCTTTAGGATACTTTCTGTTTGGGCATGTGCAACGCCGGGTTGCTGTCTGGCTTGACCCCTGGCAGGACGTATCCGGTAACGGGTTCCAGATTGCTCAGTCGTTGTTTGCGATTGGTGGGGGTCAGGTTTTGGGTACGGGTTTAGGAAATGGCATCGGGGCGTTTACTGTGCCCTCTGTCAGTACGGATTTTATTTTTGCCGTGATCGCCGAAGAACTAGGGTTTGCCGGGGCCATGGCTCTCTTGAGTCTGTTCTTGGTGGTAGTCATGCGCGCCTTTGTGATCAGTCTCGGTGCCAGGGACCAATTTGGACAGATTCTGGCTGCCGGAATTGGAATTTTGATTGCCACAGAGACTCTGATTATTCTCTTAGGAGTAACCAAGCTCTTGCCTTTGACCGGAATTCCGCTCCCTTGGGTCAGTTATGGCGGGAGTTCACTTTTAACTCATTTTCTGCTTCTGGGGCTATTGGCCAACATTTCTGAGACAGCGGCCGTCGGTGCACCGCGCTCTCCGAGGAGGGAGTATGCTGCATGATGAGAGGGTTGCGCCAAGTGGCCTTGGGATTTGCCTTGAGCTTCATCCTGCTCAGCTTAGGTCTAGTTTACTGGCAGGTAGTTAAGTCGGATGTCCTCTTGCATAATCCTGCTAACCGCCGTTTGGTAATGATGGAAGGTAGGGTGCAAAGGGGAGGAATTTTCGACAGAAATGGCGAAGTATTAGCGCAAACTAAAAAGAATAACGGAAAATCTGAGCGCATTTACCCCAAGGGGGAGACTTTTGAACCTTTGCTTGGGTATGCGACGGTCACCCACGGGTCAACTGGCCTTGAAGCGGGCCTGGCAGACTGGCTTTTGGGCATCAAGAGCGCAACACCCACGCAGGAATTACAGCAAACGTTTGACCTCCCCCGTGCGGGAGATGATGTGGTTCTTACCCTGGATTCCCGTCTGCAGCAAACTGCCTATGAAGGACTTAAGGGCAAGGCCGGGGCCGCGGTGGCCCTCGAGCCGCGCACGGGGGCGGTGCTGGCTTTGGTAAGCCAGCCGAGTTTCAACCCCAATAAGTTAGAAGAAGATTGGAGTGCAATCTCCAAGAGCAAAAACGGCCCCCTGCTTAACCATGCTTTTGCCTTATTTCCCCCGGGGTCGACTATGAAAGTTGTGACCTCGGCAGCTCTCCTACGCTCTAGTCTGAATGTTACAGATCTATATAATTGCACCGGTTCCACGGTCATCAACGGTCAGATTATCCGGGAACAGAACGACCGGGCGCATGGCTGGGTTAACTACAACATGGCCTTGGCTGATTCCTGCAATACCTATTTTGCTACTTATGGAGTGCAAGCCGGGGAAGAAAAATTTCTGGCGGCTGCCAAAGGATTCGGCTTCGGTCAGCAGATCCCGTTCGAGCTCTATATTCCGCCCAGCCAGATAACGAACGCAGCAAGCGTGCCGAAACAGCTTGACCGCAACGTGCTGGCTGCCAGCACGTTTGGCCAGGGTGAGGTTTTGGTCAGCCCGTTTCACATGGCCTTAATTACCTCAGGGATAGCCAACGGAGGAGTAATCATGGCTCCACACCTAGTGGAGAGGGTCTTGGACAGCGAGCAGAACATCTTGTATAAAAATCAGGCGCGCCCGTGGCTGACCGCCTTGTCCCGTGAGGAAGCGGACAAAGTTACAAGCGCAATGATTACCGCTGTTAATGACGGTACGGCCATTCCCGGGGCTCTGCCCAATGCGCAGGTAGCGGCTAAGACCGGGTCAGCGGAACCGGGCGGGAATGTTCCCACTCATGCCTGGTACATTGCTTTTGCTCCGGCGGACAAGCCCCGCATCGTTGTGGCGGTGTTAGTGGAACATGGGGGCACCGGAGGAGGAGCAGCTGCTCCGATAGCCCAGGCTATGATCGCGCAAGCATTATCAGAAGGCAGGTGATAGAGGTGAGTAAAGTATTTGGCGGCCGTTACGAAGTTCTGGAACAAATCGGCACCGGCGGCATGGCAGTGGTCTATAAAGCGAAAGACGTGCTGCTTAACCGGATTGTCACGATCAAAGTTTTACGTGAGCAATTCGGGAGTGACGAGGAATTCCTGCGCCGTTTCCGGCGTGAAGCCCAGTCTGCAGCCAGCCTGTCCCATTCTAATATCGTTTCAATTTATGATGTTGGCAAAGATGGGGATATTGAGTATATCGTGATGGAATATATTGAGGGGCGCAACCTGAAAGAAATCATCCGCAATTATGCTCCTCTGTCCCCAGAGCAGGCAATTCTCATTGCCAAACAAATAGGGGAAGCAATTCACCATGCTCATGAGCATCACATCATTCATCGTGATATTAAGCCCCAGAATATTCTGGTTACAGCGGAAGGCAAAGTTAAGGTAACGGATTTCGGGATTGCCCGGGCAGTATCGTCGGCCACGGTTACGCATACCGGAAATATCGTGGGTTCAGTTCATTATTTATCTCCGGAACAGGCCAAAGGGGTTCAGACTAATGAGCAATCTGACATTTACTCTTTAGGTATTATTCTCTATGAACTGGTAACGGGCAAAGTCCCATATGACGGTGAGACTCCGATCGCTATCGCCTTAAAGCACCTGCAGGAGGAAGCTGTGCCTCCGAGTAAACTTAATCCGCGCATCGGGCAAGAACTTGAAAATGTAATTTTGCGGGCAGTGGCCAAATCTCCCGATACCCGTTATCCTACAGCAAGGGAACTGCTCAAGGATCTCGATCGGGTCCAAGCCGGATTACCGGTAGAGTGGTCTAAGCCCAAAGAGGTTTATGATATTGGTGCCACGATCGTGCACAAATCTTTCAGCAAGGAAATTGCGGAAGCTTCGCAAGTGGACGCGCCCAGACCGAAGAAAAAAGCGAATAAGCGCTGGATTTGGGCAGTTGTGCTGGGGGCTATGCTCATTCTCTTGGGCGGCACAGGACTGTGGGCCCGCAATTATGTGGTGGGGGCGAGTACGACGGTGCCTCCTCTGGAAGGCTTGACCGTGCCTGATGCAGGTAAAGCCCTGCAAGAGGCCAAGCTCGTTCTAGCTCCTAATCCTGCCGATGAGTTTAATGATAAGATGGAAAAAGGTAAGGTTATTCGGCAGATTCCGTCTGCAGGCTCAACTCTGAAAGAAGGCAGGGAAGTCACGGTAGTTGTAAGCAAGGGCCCTGACATGGCAGTGTTCCCCGACCTAATTAACCCGCCTGTATCTAAAGACAACGCACTCACTAGCCTGCAGAATTTTGGGTTTACGGCCCAGCCGACGATTGTAGAGCGTCCAGGCTTGGATATCCCTGAAGGAATGGTGGTGGAACAGGACCCTGCGCCTAAAACCCAGTGGCCGAAAAGCGGGCCGATTCACCTGACCGTAAGCGGCGGCCCGCTCTTGCAGACGATTAGCATGCCCAATGTCGTGGGCATGGGTGCCGCTGAGGCGCGCAAGATTTTGCAGGATAACAAGCTCAACGACGTAGTAGTTAACAGCGAGCCGTCCAACACGTATCCGCGTGATGTGGTGATCAGCACGACGCCTAAGGCTAATGAATCCGTACAGCAGGGAAGCCAAGTGACAATGGTGATTTCGGGAGGCCCGGGTCCAATGGCGCGCGAGCTTGATCAGCGGATGCTCCTGGCAAATCTGCTGCATGCAGTGCCCAATGACGGGAAAACACATAATGTGGCGATTAAGATTAATGACTCCCGCGGCCAGGTGGAAGTCTGGCAAGGAAGCTACCAGGTCGGGATGACCGAGGGAGTTCCTGATGGAGTACGCTACTATCCGCCGGCAGTTATGCAAATACTAGTAGACGGAACGATCGAATATGAAGACAAAGTGAGTTAATTTAGGATGGGTAAACATGATTGAGGGAATCTTACTCAAAGGGTATGGTGGGTTTTATTATGTGTACGCGGAAGGCCGGGTATGGGAGTGTTCCCTGCGCGGTCGCTTTCGTATTCGGGATCAGGAATTTTTTCCAGGCGACCGGGTAATAATTTTACCTGCAACGGATACTAAAGCAGCTAAGGATAATAAAGCTGTGATTGAAAAAGTAAAGGAACGGCGCAACTCACTCG
>DAHVVW010000299.1 GCA_027357125.1 Clostridiales bacterium | reverse complement strand
CTGAGTTTGGCTGTCGAATTCTCTGCAGTATAGAGATTTGGTACGACGAACAATCCGTACCTTCTGACTACTGGAGGAATTATCATGCAGCCAAGAAAAGTTTTCCTTAGTGTGTTACTTATTATCGTTCTTATCTTAAGCCCTACAACTTTGACTCTGGCAGCAGACAGCACGCTCACAGAGGTGCGCTCTCTGCTTGAGGGAGGATATGTTGATCCGGTGCCGGATGAAGTCCTTAATGCTGCTACGGTGGAGCAGATGCTTGACAGGCTCGGCGATCCCCATACCATGTACTTCAACGCCCAAGAATATCAGGATTTCATTAATTCTATGGATAACCGCTTCTCCGGAATAGGGATACATATTGACATTGTGCCGGAAGGGGTTCTGATTCTTTCTGTGATTGGCGGGTCTCCGGCAGAAAGCGCGGGGCTAAAAGCAGGGGATATAATAGTGCAGGGAGCAGGACGAAGTTTGGCAGGCCTGGGGGCGGAGGAAGCAGTCAGCATCTTGCGCGGGCCGGAGGGCAGCCAGGTGGATCTGCAGGTGAAAAGAGGCACGGTCACTTTGCACTACACTGTGACCCGTAAGAATATTGAGGAACCGACCGTGCAGGGAGAGCTTGTGGATGGTCATATCGGCTATATTGAGCTTAACTCTTTTGGAAGCACGACAGCAGCAGATTTCGGTGCAGTCTTAAACAATCTCCGTGCCCAAAATGCGGATAGTTGGATTGTGGATGTGCGGGACAACCCGGGCGGGTATTTAAGTGCGGCCATTGATCTAGCGGGGTATTTGATTGGGAGAGAAACGGTTGTTAATATTAAGTATAGGAACAATGAATCCGAGACTTATCAGGCGACAGACCACGGTTCAGCCCTAAACCAGCCAGTGTTTTTTCTTACAAATGAAAATAGCGCCAGCGCCTCGGAGATACTATCGGCTGCCGTCAAAGACCATCAGAAGGCAGTCTTAATCGGCACTGGGACTTATGGCAAAGGCACTGTGCAAAGCATGTTTCCGCTCTCAGATGGCGGAGTCCTAAAAATGACAGTAGCTCGCTTCTACTCACCTCTAGGCAAGGAGATTAATCATGTCGGGGTTGCCCCTGATCTTAACTTGATATCGGCGGTAAATGCTAAGGAAGTAGCGGAACTGCTCATCACATCCATGTCAAATTCGGACGGATTTCTAAGGTACACGCTCGGAACCAAAACTTATAACATCTCGCTCGCTCAAGTAAGGTCGGAAAAATATTGGCAGGCTTGGGGGAGTGTTTTAGATTCATTAGAAAATCCAGGTCTGCTCCAAATAGGCGGGGCTCAGGGATGGAGCACGGTTGCGGCGCACGAGTTGGAAGCGCGCTGGCTGCTTTACTATCCGGGTTATCACGAACTGAATGCCCTTACTGACATTCCGCTTGATAAAAAGTTTACTGTCCATTTTCGTGGACATATTAACTGGAAAACGGTGAATACTGAAAGTATTGAACTTATCGAAAGTGCCAGCGGCCAGCGGGTCCCTGTGGAATTTGAGCCGTTGGGGGATAGTGATGTTAAAGTTGTACCCACGGAATCTCTCCAGCCGGGAGTCAGCTATTTGCTGGTGATTCATCCCGAAATTGAAGACTCAAACGGTGTAAAGATGCAAGAAGGGGCACTGGCGGTGGCGAATACAGCCAAGTAGTTGCCCTTGGCGCGCAGTTAGTTATAATAATCACCTCTCTTGGGAAAGACTAGAAATAGTCTATGCCTTAAGGGGTGATTTTTTTGCCACACCGACGAAGCCGCAAATTCTTAGCGCTTCTCCTGTTCGGGGCTACGGTTCTGTTTTTGGAGCATGCTCCGGTGTCTCCGGTACAGGGACAGTTAAGCAGTTACGGCAATCCGGTCAAACTCGCCAAAGTAATGAACACAAACGTCGTCAACACAATTGCAGCTAACATCGAGAGAGAAGAACACGAACCACTGCGGATTACAGTGGTGAGTGGGGATACTTTATCCGCGCTTGCGCGCACATACTTTACTACGGTTGAGGAAATTACGAATCTTAATAAATTACTATCTCCGGACAGGATAGTGGCCGGGCAGACACTTGAAATCGCACCAACGGTCGTGCGGGAATCAGCTGCGAAAGTTATAAACAATGCAAGCAGTGCCAATGATAAAGCGCTTCCGGAAAGCCCGTATGATACTTTGCTTGAGGCGGAGCAGAAAGCAAGCGCACTGAAGCAGGTCAAGACCGCACAAAGCCGCTCGCGTGGGGACCAGTATGTTAGTATTTCCAGGGAAGAACTCGAGCTTTTGGCCCGCGTGATTTATGCCGAAGCCCGCGGGGAAGATCTTGAAGGGCAGGTGGCGGTGGCCGCAGTCGTGTTAAACCGTCTTGAGGATTCCCGTTTTCCAAAAACAATCCGCGAAGTAATTTATCAGCCGCATGCTTTTACGGCGGTAATGGATAAGCAGATTCATCTTAATCCTAATGATGAAGCCTACCGCGCGGCGGCCGAAGCCTTGGCAGGCAAGGATCCAACCGGAGGTGCACTCTACTATTACAATCCGCGCACTGCCACTGATACCTGGATTAAAAGCAGGCCGGTCGTTAAGCAAATCGGCAACCATACGTTTAGTATTTAGGTTCAACTATGTACTGCATTTTGCGGGCCTTGGTGCAAGGTGAAGACTGCGACTTCCGGGGTGACGTTGAATCGAAGAGCGAGCTTGCTGTTGCCGATGCCGCGGTTAATATAGAGGGGGACTCCGTTAATGATATGGTATCCTTGGTAAATCCCTTTGTCTCCTAAGTAGGTGTTTGTCATGAAAGGAGGGAAGCCTGGCAGGCGGATTTGCCCACCGTGGGTATGCCCTGTAAGCATGAGGTCAGCACCGTATTTAGCCACACCGTCGAGGCAGTCGCTGGAGTGAGCGAGAACCAGGCGAAAGGGACGAAAGGATTGTAAGTTAGATGTGGGAGAAGTGGGAGATGAAGCATTTAAGCGTGAATATGCCCGGTCTACGTCATCGTGGGCGGTAGCAGGGTCGTCAACACCGATAAGCCAAAGCTTGAGTTCAGATAGGTAGGTGGCATCGTTAATCAGCACAACCCAGCCTAACTCTTGCACTAGTTCTGAGTAGCGCGTAAATAAGGTGCGGGAAAAATGGGAGTAATCGTTGTTTCCCATTACCAGGTATTTGCCGGATGAGGCTTGTAATGGAGCTA
>DAHVVW010000298.1 GCA_027357125.1 Clostridiales bacterium | reverse complement strand
TGACTTAACTACTTTCCTCGCCACATTATCACCTTCCTACTCATGTTATTTTAACATGAAATACAACCGGTACAAATAAAACGCCCTCCTGACGTTGAAGTCAACGCCGGAGAGCATATGCTTTTACTCTGGAGGTTAGAGCCTGTAAATTGGGCAATGGAGTTTGCAGACTGATCCCACAAGCAGGAGATATAATGTCTATACCTAGATTAAGATTACGTTCAACGGCCCGAGTAATTCTTTCAGGATGTCCCTGATGTAAAACTTGTGTGCTGATATTACCCATCAAGGGCATTTCGGCCAGCTTTGCTTTAGCATCTCGCATATCCACCATGGAGTCAAAACTTAGACCTGCACCTTCCAACTGCCTGAGCTCTTCTAGAAGAAGGCCAGCATCCCCGCAGATGTGTACGATAACTCCGGCCCCTACAGCCCGGATTTCCCTAACCAGACGGGCTAAACGGGGAGTGACAAATTCTCGGAAATTCGCGTTGCCGATAATTTCCCCGGTAGCTGTCGGATCCTCGATAGAAATCACATCGGCCCCGGCAGCAAGTTGTCGTCTGGCAAAGCCCAGCAGAAATTTCGTAATGTGTTCCAGGCAAATGTGTACCTTGGAGGGTTCCTTGCGCATCAGCCTGAAGAACTTCATCGGATCCAGCACTGAAGTGGCTAAACTCAGCGGGCCGGTCAGGTTGCCAATTACGGGAAGGTCATGGTTGTTCTGCGAAAGGATTTCGATACTCTTAAAGACAACGTCTAACCTGTTCACAGCCGTCGGTTCCTCACAAGCCATGATCATCTCCTCGATCTCCCGCGCTCCGTAAACAGCCACCCGGGGTTCGACCGCCGCATCTCCCAGGTCTACCTGGCTGCCTAAAGCTTCCGCTTCCACAGTCATACAAAAAGGAACTCCCAGATTTTCAAAACCGCTGCTCCGCTGAATTTCCTCAGCCGTTTCGGCCATAAGCACCGGATCGGTATGAAAGTTCATTGGTTTTTTCCCCAATACCTCAGTGGTGGCCGCACTCATCATCCCGCCAGGACAAATGACCGCAGGCCGATCCACAGCCTTTCCCGCCAAAATAGCCAAAAGACGTTCTTTCGCTGTCAAAGCCATATAGTAAAAGCCTTCTTTCTATAACTGCCCGTACTTTCTGACAGCACCAATCAGGGCATCTATATTGGCTGGCGGAGTATTAAGGGGAGTTTCGCAACCGGATGAGATAATTAGGCCCCGGGGGCTGTCACCTGCGGTTTCCAGGATCTCCCGCACTTCCGCCGTAACCTGCTCAGGAGTCCCTTTCAGTAGGGTTTCGGCAGGTTTGACATTGCCCAATAGACAGGCTTTATCACCGGCTTTGCTCTTGGCCACGCCAAGGTTGATCTGATCAACGCTGAGGATATCTGCCCCCGATTCGGCCATTAATTCAATGATTAGTGTGGTTTGACCACAAATATGCAGGCAGATGGGCGAACCTTTTTTGTGAGCTCGATCGACGATGTCCTTAAGATGTGGTAAAACAATCTTTTCAAACTGGCGGGGACTGATTAAACTTGCGCTGGCCACCGGCTCGACGATAACCGGTATTACGCCAATTTCCACCATAGCATCGATCATATTAAAGGCGCTGGCTTTAGCCAGAAGCATCAGTTCGTTAACCAGTTTCGGGTTTTTGTAAGTTTCCTTGACCAAAGTTTCGGTGCCTCTCAGATGGGACGCTGTGGTAAAAGGAGCAGCGAAAATACAGCCCACAAAGACTTTGTCCCCAATCTCACTAAGTACATGCTGCGCAGCACCCAGGTAGACCGGCAGACGACCGTCGCGCCAAGGGTCGGCCACTTGAACTTTGTTCAAATCCGCCGGATTTTCCACGATCGGGGCTTCCACTCTGGGAGCGTCATCCTCCGGAAAATAGAGCTTTGTACCCATGGCTTCAGCCAAAGTTGAGGTAGTTGAAAACATCAACGGCATATCATGTCCGTACCTGTGCCAAGCCTGGACATGCGCTTCACCCATCACTTGAGCGTTGCTGTTGAACCTGGAAACCGGGACTCCGGTTACCCGGGAACAACAATTTAAGAGTAATGGTGCCGAGGGAAACCTGTCCACCGGTTTACCCTGCAGCATGCCCAGAACCCGTTCTTTCGGAGTCATTTTTTCTTCTGGCACCTCTAAGCGCATGCTCTTTCCTCCACTAAGGTTTTTAACTTTCTAGCTGCTGAAGTGGCGTCGCTGGCATAAAGATCAGCACCGATCTCATTGGCAAAGGACTGGGAAATCGGGCCTCCCCCGACCAAAACGATAAATTCATCCCGGATACCCCGGATTTTAAGTTCATCAATAACTGCCTTCATGCCATCCATCGTTGTGGTCATTAAAGTAGACATGCCAATGATTCGAGCGCCGATTTCCTGGGCCTTGTCAATAAAATCCGGCAACGGTACATCGCGGCCCAAATCAAAAACATCGAACCCGGAAGTCTCCAGCATTATTTTCACCAGATTTTTCCCGATGTCATGAGTATCGCCCTGAACTACACCGATCACCACTTTTTCCGTAACGCGGTTAGCATCTGCCGGCAGATGGGGCTGCAGTATTTCCAGCCCGGCCACCATGGCATCGGAGCAGATTAGCACTTCGGGAATGAAGTATTCTTGCCGTTCATACAGATCACCTACGACCTTCATACCTTGAACCAAGCCTTCAAGGAGCGCATCATCAGCGGAGATGCCACTCTCAATTGCTTCCATAGCTGCCGTTCTGGCGGCATCCTCTTCCATATTGACTACAGCGTCCCTGAGTTTGCCCAGAATCTCTTCCCTGTTGTTCATTTCCAATTCCCCCCAAGCGCTTTTTGCTTCCTTGGCTGTAATTATTGTTTTATGCTCATATTATAGCATCAGTCAGAATTTAGTTTAAATACTTTTTATCGTTAAAAGATATTGATATCTATCTCTATTATGAATATACTTTAGATACCAGATGTATGAAACAGAGAACTGTAAAACAGAAAATAGTTTAACAAACGATTATCTGATGGGGGAGTGAGTAGTATGTTACTGCATCAGCTTGAGGTATTCACTCAAGTAGCAGAAAAAGCCAGCTTTTCTAAAGCTGCGGAAAGCCTTTTTTTAAGCCAATCAACCGTAAGTACACATATAAGTAATTTAGAAAAACACTTTGGTCAAAAACTCTTTGACCGGTTAGGAAAACAGGTAGTCTTGACACC
>DAHVVW010000297.1 GCA_027357125.1 Clostridiales bacterium | reverse complement strand
CTCCAGGTTTTTGCGTCTTGCTGTTGACCACAATGGGCACTGCTTTCTCAAAATCTGCATCACGATCCACAAAAGCATGACAAATCCCAGTGCCAGTCTCAATAACCGGCACAGTTGCTTCCCGCACCACAGTCTGAATCAGACCAGATCCTCCCCGTGGAATAATAACGTCAACATACCCATTCATGCGTATCAGTTGATTGACCCACTCGCGGTCCGTTGCCATAACTAGCTGAATTGAGCCTTCCGGCATTCCACTTTTCTCTGCCGCCTCCGCTATTACGCGCGCTAAAACTTTGTTGCTCTCAATGGCTTCCGACCCGCCGCGCAAAATCACCGCATTGCCAGATTTCAAGCAGAGAGCAGCCGCATCGACAGTAACATTAGGCCTAGCCTCATAGATCATGGCCACCACCCCTAACGGAACACGCGTCTGCTGGATTCTTAAACCGTTAGGCCTGGTCCAGAACTCCCCTTCCCCAACCGGGTCAGGCAAAGAAACGACTTCCCGCAAAGCTTGGCTCATGTCTTTGATACCCTCAGTAGTAAGGCGCAGGCGGTTGAGCAGGCTTGTCTTCAAGCCTTTCTGTTCCGCTGCACTTACATCGCTGGCATTAGCCTGCAAGATTTCCTCCTCATGTACGAGCAAAGCCTCGGCCATAGCCAACAAGGCCTGATTCTTACGCTCCGTGCCTGCAAAAGCAAGCTTTCTGGCAGCCTGCTTCGCCCGCTCCCCGATTTTTATAAGTTCAGGAAAAAAATCCATACACTGATCCCTCCCCATATAGATTCCCAAAAACCAAAACTCCAGGATCCTGTCCAATACCTATATCATACCAAAAATCCCTGATAGGCGCATCCGGTCGAATGTAACAAAACAGTGTCTATAGCCCTAATACAAATCACCTTGCCCCCGGCTCCCCCATTAACGTCATATTGTCCCGGTGCACAACCTCTCCTCCTTCAAGGCCGGAAATGAGCTTCAACATTTGCTCAGAGTGCAGCCCTTTCACCCGTTCCACTTCCGCACTGCTTAGTTCAGACAACCCGCGGGCGATCTCCTGCCCTTCACTGTTGACAATCCGCACAAGCTCTTTACGATCCCAGCTTCCTTGGATCCCCGTAATCCCTTTAGCCAGCAGGCTCTTTCCCTCTTCCGTTAAAACCCGGGCAGCCCCGTCATCCACGATGATACTTCCTTCAGACAGCCCCCCGTAGGCGATCCAGCGTTTGCGCCCGACCAAGCGGTGCTTGGAGGGCACAAAATATGTTCCCACCGGCCTTTGCCCGTGTAAAACACCACTGAGTTCCGGCATGCGCACGGAATTCAAAAGCAACATCCCAATCCCAAACCGGGTGGCGATTTCCGCGGCCTTGATCTTGGTAATCATGCCCCCGCTTCCCAGCTGCGAGCCGACTCCCCCGGCCATTCCCATGACTTCAGATACTTCCTGCACTTCTTCCACCAATCGAGCCGAGGCATCCTTCTTGGGATTAGCCGTGTACAGCCCGTCCACGTCCGTGAGAATCACCAGCAGATCCGCATGAACCAAACCGGCCACTAACGCGGACAGACGGTCATTATCTCCAAAACACAGTTCTTCCACTGCCACGGTGTCATTTTCATTGATAATCGGCACCACGTGAAAGTGCAGCAGCCTTTCCAACGTATTCTGGGCATTGCGGTAACGTGAAACATCAGCTAAATCCGTGCGCGTCAAAAGCACCTGCGCACAGACCATCCCGTGCTTTTCAAAATGCTGGGCATACTTTTCAATTAAAACTCCCTGGCCTACCGCAGCAGCGGCCTGCTTGCCTGCCACATCACTTGGCCTGGAAGTAAGCCCTAACTGCCCCATCCCGGCAGCTACCGCCCCGGAACTGACTAAGAAACATTCCACCCCATGACTATTTAACTCAACGATCAGGTCGACGATCTCAGCCAGAGCTGCATCATTCAAACCACCTTGGGGGTGGTTAAGCCCGCTGCTTCCCATCTTTAGTACAAGCCGTTTGATGTCAGCTTTCAACAGACATACTCTCCTTCCGTCTAATGTCGGCATAGAATTTCGCTGTTTTAACGGGTATTACCCGGCATATTCCTTCGCCATCTCTTCTCCACGCCTAGCCGCTGCCTCCGCTGCCTTAAAAATAATTTCCCCTAAGCCGGCTTGTGTGAATACCTGCAAGGCAGCAAAGGTGGTCCCATTCGGAGAGGTCACCTCTTCCCGCAAGCGTCCCGGAGTTTTTCCGCTTTGTGCGACCATGTGCCCGGCCCCGATCAAAGTCTGACACACAAGGATCTCTGCTTCTTCCTCAGATAATCCCAGCTCGATCCCGGCCTTCAGCAAGAGTTCAGTAAAAAGGTAATAATAAGCCGGACCGCTCCCACTAATAGCAGTTAGTGCATTCATCTTGTGCTCTTCAAGCCAGAGCACCTTGCCCACCGTGGCAAAAATTCCAGCCGCCGATTTAGCCTGCTCCTCACTGACTTGGCTCCCCTTAACCATTCCGGTTACAGATTCAAGGACTGCACAGGCTGTGTTAGGCATAATTCGTACAACTGCCGCCCCTGGCAGATGTTTTTCAATAATCCCTAAAGAAATACCCGCAGCTACGCTAATTAATAATTTACCCGCAAACGCCAGTTTTTTGATCTCTCCCATGACATCCACCATGTCTTTCGGCTTCACGGCAATAATGATGATATCTGACTCCAGCACCACTTGCTCCAGAGTGGCCGGAATTGCGCCATATATCTGTTGCAATTTCAAAAGACGATCCTGAAAGCGGTCAGTCATCCTGATTTCCGGACTTTGACTGTTCGTCAA
This sequence comes from Clostridiales bacterium, assembly GCA_027357125.1. GTDB lineage: Bacteria > Bacillota > Desulfitobacteriia > Desulfitobacteriales > Desulfitobacteriaceae > Paradesulfitobacterium. The sequence goes on along the minus strand of DAHVVW010000297.1, from coordinate 418 downwards.
TCCTTTGATAATAGCTTCCGCAAGATTGCCGGCTCCGACAAACCCGATTTTTTCCTTCACTATAATTCCCCCCATAATCACCCAAAATCCTTAGTCTAAAGTATCAACAAAATATGGCCTAAACATTTATCATCCAAAAGTTTCTTTACCAAAACGATAAGTAAAAAGACTTCTCCCATCCTCATAAGGACGAAAGAAGTCTTTCGCGGTACCACCTTAATTGCCACTCCTAAAAGTGACCGGCTCACACCACAGCCTAATCAAAGATTAAGCCACGGCTCCCGTTAACGGCGGGACCCCGTCCGATTCATCATCAGCATCTCGCGGCTGGGTTGCGGTCTCATTGCCTGGAAAACTCGCACCATCTGTTTTCCTCTCTGAAAGCAAGAACTACCGCCGGGCCGGTCATCGACAGTTT
>DAHVVW010000296.1 GCA_027357125.1 Clostridiales bacterium | reverse complement strand
GCAAGGATCTCTGATATCATCTTTCCAAATATGGTATAATTAACTTGCATAGGCATTGCAAAGGGTTCGGTATGTTCTTTAGGAACTGTGAATAATCTAAAAGGGCAAAATGATCTTTTTTTACTCATAGGAGGGGATGATAATATGCGCGAAATTCGCAAGGCCATAATTCCTGCGGCCGGCCTTGGTACCCGCTTCTTACCGGCTACCAAAGCTCAGCCCAAGGAAATGCTGCCTATTGTCGATAAGCCAACCATTCAGTACATCGTAGAAGAAGCGGTTGAGTCCGGAATTGAGGACATTATCATCGTAACGGGCCGCAACAAAAGGGCGATCGAAGATCATTTTGACCGCTCGGTTGAACTGGAGATGTTTTTGCAAAAAGGGGAAAAAGAAGAACTGTTGGACATGGTACAGGACATCGCCCGTCTAGTTGACATTTATTATGTCCGCCAGAAAGAGGCTCTGGGCCTTGGGCATGCTATTCACAGCGCACGCAAGTTCATCGGCAATGAACCTTTTGCGGTACTTTTAGGGGATGATGTGATCCATGCCGAAGTTCCTTGTCTGCGCCAGATGATCAAGATTTATGAACGTCACGGTGCCAGCATCGTGGGAGTGCAGCAGGTACCCTTGGAAGACACATCGAAATACGGCATTGTGGACGGGGAGAACTTCGGGGAGCGGGTGTACCGGGCCTTGGACCTGGTGGAGAAGCCAAGTCCGGAAGATGCTCCTCCGGCCCGGCTGGCTATCATGGGTCGGTATATTCTTAATCCGGAGATCTTTGATATTCTGGAAATGCTGCCACCGGGCAAGGGTGGAGAAATACAGCTCACAGATGGGATCAGGGAACTGAGCAAGTTCCAGGAAGTCCTGGCTTATGAATTTGAAGGACGGCGTTACGATGTCGGAGATAAACTCGGATTCTTGCAGGCCACGATCGAATTTGCCCTGCGCCGGGACGACCTGGCTCCCGAGCTCATGGCTTACTTGGAGACATTGGTAAGGGAGAACGTAAGGTGGAGTGAAAGATAAGGAATAAGTGGCGGGTGAAACTTTTGTAAAATAATGGTGGTTTTTCGCGAGTATCACACAGAGAATAGAGTAAAGTAGGATATCTGACCTAGGGAAGGCGGAAAATGACTTTGACATTCAGGAAAAGCGACACACTTTTCACCCTGGTACTTGGTAATATATAGAAGAAAATCCAAGGACAGGAGGGAAGGGTATGCGTTTTGGGGGATTTGATCAAAGACGAATCCTCACCCTGGTGGGTACCGTGGCTTTGGCCGGAGTCGTGGTTGCCGCTGGGGTCTATGGTCCGAGTGCCTGGAAAGTCTTACGCAACCAAGATCAGTCTGATCAAGTAGTCATTCAGTCGCCCGCCGTTGATAGCGGGGGCCAGAATACGGGTGCATCAAGCATCACTAATGCTGCTCCCAATTCTGGTACTACCGCTGTGGCCAGTCCGAACTTAAATGTAGCGCCACAGGGGGACACGTCCGGTCCCAAGAAGTACAAAGAACCTGATAGCAAATTATTGGACATGGCCCCGTCCATTGCTGGGTTCTTTGCAGAAGGCAGTTTAAGCCAATCTGCGCAAATAGTAGCCTATGGATCTGCCTGGAATATCCACCAGTATGTCGACGGGTATCTATTCGGGCCTAATGCCGGGCCGCAGATGAATGAACAGGATATTAAGAAGTACATTGTCTTCCATAAATCATCTTGGGATGGCCAGATCAAGAAGGAAGTCGGGGCAGCTAAAGCCAAAGCTTTGAGCGATTATCTGGATGTAATGTTTAACAGGGGTATCGATGCCTTTGACGCTAAGGACAAAGCGCGTATCGAACAGTTCCATCAGGAGATTCACGACCTGGACACTCATTTGTTCCGCAATGATAGCAGTTCCAAGATTTACGGAGCCACACCTTTTGCCACTAAGCGCTAAGGGGACAAGCCAGGCTTCAGGCCCTTTGACTTCCAAGGGGGATTGGGTGCGACGATACCCCTTGGACAATCAGAGGACAGCCCATTTCATTAGGGCGCGGCAGCTGAAGAAAAGAGCTGGTTCTTATGATCTGAGAAAAAACGCCGGCTCGCACTAGCAAGCAAGCCGGCGTGAACAGAACACACCGAGAACTAAATTAAATAACTAATGGGGACGTGTCCACTGGGCAGGTCCCCATTAGTTTTGAAATGTCTAAAATCTCTTGTGCCTGGTCAAGCTATTAATAAAATATTGGCAAAGGGGATTTTGGACTTATGCGTAAGATAAACTGGCCCATTACCTCAGTGGCTTTAGGGTTGGGCATGATGATCGGGATCTTGGGTTTTGCGATGGTGTCAAACACGAATGCTTCGGCGCCGGAATTTATTAAGTTCTTTAAGGGAGAAAATTCTCAAACTCTGCTGGGGTCTAGTACCCCTGGGGCGGATTCCGCTGAACCTGGCAGCACCCAAGGAACACCAGACGCGGATACTTCGGCGGGCACGGATACTTCTGCAGGTGTTGTCAAGGAGGGTGTCCCCTTCAGTCCGGCACTCGGCGGCGACTACAGTATAGAACCCGAAGGGGAATCCAGACTTGACTCTGAAACAAATCAAATTATTTCCGATTATAAACAGGATTTAGGGGTTTTCTTTGACTCCTGGAAATCAACGGACATCACCGCTTTCCGCACCAAACTCGCCAAAGCTTATACCGGGGATCTGTTTGAAAAGCATGCCCTGAGAGCGGAGAAGTTTTTGAATCAGGGAATTGGCTTGGATGTCTTGGCAATCAACTTTGACTGGGTCACAGTTGAGAAGGAAGATCTTAACGCAGCTACTGTGCGTGCCGACTACCGTTATACATCCAGGGATTACAGCCTGACTAATTCCGTCCCCGTTGGCGAAGCCCGCGAACAAACCGTCCACGCCCGGGTGAATCTCATTAAAGTAAACTCCCGCTGGCTGATCGCCGGGGAGACAGTGGTGCAGTAAGGGCTACATTAGAAAGGGTTATATGGATTTAAGAAGGAGTCATGAAGTGGCTCCTTTATTTTTCACTTTAGAAAGCACTTCTTCAGGGTGTCAGGTAGACAAGAGAACCGTCCCCTTGTCTTCCCCCCTTGTCTCACTTCAGCGCTATTTTATGCTCGAAAAAGCAGGAAATAGACGGCTATCTGTTGAAATATTTATACAAATCTGGTTTGGAGGATGCCTTATGCTAAGACGGGGAAGATTGGGCGCGGTATTCACGCTTATTCTTATGTTA
>DAHVVW010000295.1 GCA_027357125.1 Clostridiales bacterium | reverse complement strand
TTTGTATTTTGCGTTGTTTATTTCCTAAGCTTGGGGTTTGTGATTAACCACATTACTCTTACCCAAATCCCTAATATTCATTGTGGGCTGGACGGCTTTTGCCGTTTTCAGTAACTCGCTTGGATTTATCGAGGCAGTTTTCTTGGGAACTACGCTGATAAGGGTATCAACTTATGCCGTCGATACTATTCGCCAAAGTAATTCCTATTACCCGCAAAAGATTGACGTTATCTTATGTTCTTCTTCAGGCAACACTGGACACTATACGCAGAAATTTGTTGATTCTATGCAAGGGGATGGCAGAAACGTAGTAGTTCACCGATTCCACCGGAAAGAGGAGTTCAATCCCGTCTTGGGTGGTGACACTTTAGTCCTTGCTTTCCCTGTCAGTGGTTGGAAACCCCCGTGGCCTCTAACTGAATACTTGTTTAGAAATTTACCCCGTGGCAAGGGAAAACCGGCTTTCATTCTATATACTGCAGCTGGTGGGCCGGAAAATGCAGGATTTATAGCGTGGACTCTCTTGGCCCTGAAAGGTTATCGAGTTGTTGGACGATTATGGAGCGTATATCCGCTAAACGTCCCGACATTTCGCCTTGGCCCAAAATCACTATGGCGGTTTATTGATTCCCTAACGCCATTCAAGAAAGATATTGACCTCCTGACTACCGCTGCTAAAGAGTTTTCAAGGGGAGAAAGGACTGGGCTCCCCCTTGTTCTTTGGCCGACACCACTAATGCTTATAGGCTTTCTATTTGATAACAGGTGGATAAACAGATTCCTATATCGAACATATGTGTGGCGCAAACGTTGTGTTGGGTGCAATTTTTGTGTAAATTATTGTCCAATCAATAGGTTCAGTACTGAGTCAGGTATTCCAAAGGCAAGAGGGACCTGTTCTCTTTGTTTCGGCTGCGTTAACCATTGTCCCAAGAATGCAATGCAAATGAGGTTTTGGTCTGAATATGGTCAACCCTATAAATCCCGGTGGTCAAAATTTATTGTTAAGTAACATAAAGCCATTGGAGACTGTCATCGCCTAACTCATCAGAGATTCACGAAACTAGCAAAGCTATCCCGGAGTTTGCGGATAATCTCCCTTCCGGGGTATTTCGATGTTAGCGGTGTTGAATGAGTTTTTTGAAGGTAGAGGGCAAGATAAAAGACCCCCTGATGGAGGTCCGGTTACTCAAGGTTTTGTGCAAGGAGGATTTCATGGAGTGGGTCATACTATGGGCATTAAATATTTTGGTTCTATACTTTGTCATTGTCTTTGCCATTAACAATTCTCATCTGCGGTATCTCAAAGGTTGGCTCGAACAAATAAACCAGACTATCGAAGAAATTCAATCGGACCTTCGTCATATCGAAGTGTATTTAGCGGCCGGGAAAAATGAAAATGGTGAAGGTGAACAGGTCTCTCGTGAACCGGATATCGATCCGGATGCGGAAGAAGAATGTCCTGGCTGCGGCACTTTAGTGCCGGTTAAGGAACAAGTGTGCCCCAATTGCGGACTAAAACTGTCCGATTAGACAATTTAATATAGATCGAGCTCAAATTGATTCGGGGACTGCCCGATGCGAATTCTATCCCGGCCAGAACCGACCCCGCGTTTGTCTTGAACATTCGTACATCCTGCAGGGGCGGAGTCTTGAGTTGATAGACCTTTTTCGATTTCACAAAGGCGTTGCTCTGGAGCGCTGCCAGGTAGTTTTGTAGCAGCTGCCGTTTCCAGTCCTCCAGGGAGAGGTCGGCCAACAGCTCGCCATAACCCTGCTTATCTCCTGCATCCAGCAGGCATTGCAGTTGCTCTAGCAATAGGCGAGGGTCGCCAGGCAGTACCTTTAGCCCCTCAGCTAAGATGCGCTTCTTCTCCGTCGGGTTCTGGTCGTAACTTCGGGCATAGTTCAAAAAGTACTGGGACAGGGCCGGGACGACACCGTCCGCCGTCAGATCCTGGGGCGTCAATGTACCCACGGTTTGCTCGAATTCTTTGGTCTGTTAAGCTGTAAGTACATGGAGGCCAGTTCTAGCTTGTATTTGGCTTGAGGGTCAAGCTGGACAATTTTCTGCAGAGTTTGTATGTTCAATCCTGCCGGCTTGCCCAAGACTGTATCGAAGAGCTGCTCCGCCAAAAGCTGCTTTACCTGCTGGTTATCCGGACCGTACTTAAGGGCCTCCTCCAGATACATCCTCGCCAGGCCGCTGCCCTGTGGCTGCTTGGCGATTTCCGCTTGGGCCAGAGCTAACTTGCTCTGCATTAGAAGTGGGTAGAGAGATTTGCCTCTACCGGCGTCCCTGGCCAGCAACGACGACAAAAGATTGTCCGCCTGGCTCCAGTCCTTTTGAGCCAGCATGACTTCTGCAATTTTCACTTCAACGTCCCAGTTGTTAGGACTGGCCTTTAAAGCTAGATTATACTGTTCCAAAGCTAGGCCATAATTACCCTCAGCCAGCGCTTCGTCTCCTTTGCGGGTATAACGCTGCAGGGCATTGAAATTGCCGGAAAGCAACATTATTTCTAGGACAGCCAGAAGAACCACCGCTGAAATTCCCAGACCTTTTAATCCGGGCTTCCCTTGCCAGCGCTTCATAATCCCGCTTCCTTTCTGAGATGTTCCGTTCGCCAGTTCAAGTCAAGCATCAGGGTGTATGGGGCCGGTACCCTGCTTTCTACCCAAGCATTCTCGGAAAATCACCATAATTCCTGTTTCGTGCTCAACGGTACTCTTTCGAAATTAGAAAAGTTCTGCTCCTCCAAATTTATTTGTGAGACAAAGTAGGAAATCCAGGTAAGATGTGGAAGCTTAAAGGAAGATCAGCGAAATTTAAGAAATAAAGGCATAGGGCATAAAACCGAATCGAAAGGTAGGTCGTTGCCAACTTTCCAATCTTATTTATTGGCTGGCCTTACATACTCCACTAACGGTTACGGAACGATGGCGCCATACACATGACGTATTTCCGGATGTTAAACGGACGCAACCATTCGGAAGCGGTGCAACCGTGGTTTATAACTATATAGATCTCCAAATTAAGAATGAGACGCAAAATAATTATCAACTTTTGGTAAGGGTAGGGGATTCGGACCTAGAGGGCGAATGGAGCCAAATAGGTGACGACTTCATCACGGAGAACCATGCAATTATGATGTACGAACCGATGTTGCCGGGAGGTAACAAGTGAACTCGTTCAACTAAAGATGAACCTCGAGACTTCGGTGGGGGAGACTACCCCCACCGAAGCAGAGCACGGGGAACCACTCCTACTTA
>DAHVVW010000294.1 GCA_027357125.1 Clostridiales bacterium | reverse complement strand
ATTCTTGGCCCGGATCATGGACATGTTGTAGCTCCGCTGCTTTTTTGTCAGGACATCTGGCATATTAAACTTGGGTGATTGGATTCTCGGCCAAGTCCCAGTATATTATAGCGTATCGTGCATTATTGTATGATGAGATATAGGAAAAACTCTGCTAAATAACTAAGTCGAGGTAACCATGTGACAAAACCATTCGATCTTCAATCCATCCTCCATACAGCATCAAAAATTACTTTACCCGGGGGTGTTGTCGGTAAAGTCTGTAAGGTTCTTATAGTATTAGCGATAGTGTTTGCGGTAATTGCGTGGTCGGTTAAAGTGGTTTGGGTTTCCGCGGCAGCACTATTCCTTCTCTCCGCCATAGTGTCTGTTATGCTCTGGCGTCTTATTTCATTTGCACAGAGCAATCCTCAGGCGGCAATTCTGGAGGGTGCAGAATTTCTAATGCATGAACAATTGCAACTTGGGACAAAAGCCAACCCTAAAATACAGGTAACGGCTAAAGACTTCGCCGAGGCCACCCCAGTAACCCTAACTCCAGAGGAACAAAAGAATTTACAGCAACCTGATACTGAGATTCCTCAGCTTCCTGGGAAGGAGGAACACAATGGCTAGTTTTTACCATGTATTCATTCAACCCAAAACGGGAATTGTTGATAGTCAGGTTGAGGAAAAAATGAACCTTTCTTTAGACTGGTTCAGATGTACCCCATCCGTTTGGGTTCTATATTCAACTTCGGAGATAGAAAAATGGCAGAATCGTCTGCGCCCTCTGGTAGAGCGTGGCGGTAGTTTATTTATTTGCAAACTCAATATTAATGCAAGAAACGGTTGGATGAGCAAAGACTTTTGGGACTGGATCAGGAAAAATGAAAGTCGCCCCTAATATCCGATTGCTAAGGGTGGGGCACGGCGCAATCTATTATCTAAAGGGTTAAAGAGGAGTGGATATGGCTGAATGGAAAAAACATGTATATCGTGTCGGGGCTGCACATGGGGAATTTGATGAAGCACCGACAGATTCAGAGAAGTTAAGGAAAGATATTGAACCGTGGCTTTCCGCAGTATTTCAAAGCGAGCATCTTTCCCTATTTGTGGGTAGTGGCTTAACAAGTGCTATTGCCAAAACTGCTGGAGCCAATGCCGCCGATATGGGTAAGATAGAATTCGGGCGTCCTTATGAGGATAAGGTAAATAAATGGGCGACAGAATCAGCAATAAAAACTGGCAGAGGTAGTCCAAATATTGAAGACCAGTTGCGAGCTGCGTTGCAACTGATTGCGGGGCTGGAGGTCATTGAAAGCAATCGTTTAAGCGGCTGGAAAAAAGCACTCGACACCGCACTGTCTAAGTTCTTGCAGTCTATCTTGAAAACAGAAAGAGACGTCGCCTCAGCTATTGCAAACGAAACCCAAGAAGGATTAAAAGCAGAAACCCTGTTAAAGTCATTTCTGCTAAGTTTTGCTAGCCGAGCAGCTTCCCGTGAAAGGCTTCATATCTTCACAACTAATTATGATCGCCTAATTGAGTATGCCTCAGATATGATTGGCCTTCGTGTGATTGATAGATTCGTCGGGCATCTTTCCCCAATCTTTAGATCATCCCGGGTTGATATCGATTTCCATTATAATCCGCCGGGGATTAGGGGTGAGCCCAGATATTTAGAAGGCGTAGTGAAATTAACAAAACTACATGGCTCTATCGACTGGCGGTTGGCAGAAAAATCCTTGCGCAGATTTGCAGTGCCATTCGGTGCTGAAACAAGCCATCCTGGTTTGCCAAAAGACCCAGCGAATTCAGTGATGATTTATCCGAATCCGGCAAAAGACATGGAGACTTCTGAGTTCCCTTATGCTGAGCTTTTCCGGGATTTCGCCTCTGCACTCTGTCGGCCAAATTCTGTTGTAGTCACATACGGATATGGTTTCGGTGATGATCATATAAACCGTGTAATTGCCGACATGCTCACCATCCCATCTACCCATTTGGTGATTATGTCTTATGATGATGCTTCGGGAAGGATTCCGAGATTTTGCGAAAGGATTGGACGGCCAGCACAAATATCACTTCTTGTCGGGGCGCATTTTGGGGATTTGTCCACACTCGTCGAAAATTATCTGCCTAAACCTGCAATTGATCAGATAACTTGGCGGCGTGCTGATTTGGTTAAGAAACGCGGAGAGGGTTTCCCTGAACATTCTCCCGAGGCAACTCCTGCCTCTACAACCGAGGAGAAATAAATGAGTACGATTATAGAGTCCCTAGCTGCATTAACAATAGGTGCTGTTGAGTCAGTTTCCCCGGATGAAATTAAAGTCAGCCTCGAATTAGAGGCTCCCCAAGCGACGGCTCTTAATACAGGTGTTCCCACCAGATTCCCGCGGCTTAACGGCTATGTGATTATCCCTAATGAATCCGGGGCGGTTGTTGGGTTGGTCGTGTGGCTGGGAGTGGAACGTTCAGCGTTTCCCAAACGTACCGGCTTAAAAGATTTTGGCCTCATTGATCTTCCATTTCCTCTTCGTAAAATATCCCTGATTCCAATTGGCACATTGCTCTCTAAGAAGGTTAAGGGTTCTAAAGAGACACAGTTTTATTTGGAGCGTGGTGTTTCCGTGTTCCCTTCCGTAGGAGACTCCGTTCTTCTTCCCACTGAACAACAGCTTCGCTCAATTATTGAGTCGCGTGATTTAAAACATCAGATTCAAATTGGAACGTCCCCACTTGCTGGCAATGCTATTGTATCTGTGGATCCTGATAAATTATTCGGGCGCCACTTAGCAGTATTGGGCAATACAGGAAGCGGAAAATCATGCTCTGTTGCTGGATTGATTCGCTGGTCCCTAGAAAAAGCAAAACAAGAGCAACGACCAGATAAAAAGGGAAGTGGAGTTAATGCTCGTTTTATAGTTCTTGACCCCAATGGGGAATACTCGAAAACATTTGATGACTTGGGTGCGATGGTCGGGGAAATCCGGACCGATTTTTAGCCTAACTTAAGGTGTATTTTGGGTAAAATACCTTAAGGAGGCAGTATGCGGAAAAAGATAGACCCAGCGATTAAGGCCAGGGCGGCCGTGGACGCCTTAAAGGGCGAACTGACGATAGCCGAAATAGCCGCGAAGTACCAGGTTCATCCGAACATGGTAACAGGTTGGAGGCGCGAGCTTTTAGACAATGCGTCTGGCATCTTTGACCATGCTAAGGAACGCAGGGCCGCGGCCGAGGTGCAGGAAAAGATAGACGATTTGCACAAAACCATCGGCGAAATAACGATGGAGA
>DAHVVW010000293.1 GCA_027357125.1 Clostridiales bacterium | reverse complement strand
GCTGTTGACCGTTCAGATGTTATCCTCATGCTGATAGATGCCCAAGAGGGAGTAACTGAGCAGGACAAGAAAATTGCCGGGTATGCTCATGAAGCGGGCAAAGGAATCGTATTAATCGTTAATAAATGGGATTTAATTGAAAAAGATGAAAAGACCATGGACAAATTTGACAAACAAATCCGAGAAGAACTTGGGTTTATGCAGTATGCCCCCACTCTTTACATCTCCGCGAAAACTGGTCAGAGGGTAACTAAGATCATTGAGTTAGTGGACTTCGTGGCCGAACAGAATTCCATCCGTATTGCCACATCTACTCTAAACAGCCTGGTGCGGGAATGGGTGCACCTGAACCCGCCTCCCACCGACAAAGGCCAACGCTTGAAAATCCTGTATTTAACTCAAGTAGGGGTGAAACCACCGACCTTCGTGTTCTTTGTCAATGAGCCGGAACTCATGCATTTTTCTTATCGCAGATATTTACAAAACCAGTTGCGTCAGAGCTTCGGGTTTGAAGGTTCTCCCTTACGCATCGTTGTGCGCCAAAGAGATGAGGAGAGGGAAAGGTAATGGAGTACGCATTGTTTGTAGTCGCGTATTTTCTGGGGGCAATTCCATTTGCCTATGTGGCCGGACGCTTAAATGGAATTGATGTGCGTAAGGCTGGCAGCGGCAATATTGGCACCACCAATGCTTTTCGCCTTTTGGGTGCAAAGATGGGGATAGCCGTACTCATCGGGGACGCTTTAAAAGGGGCGATGGCGGCGTGGGTAACTTACATTGCCTTTGGCCCCTGGGGCGGCATAGCCGGAGGGCTTCTGGCAATGGCCGGGCATAGCTGGAATCCGTTTTTCGGTTTTAAACCAAGCGGGAAGGGTGTGGCTTCCGGCTTGGGAATTATAAGTGTCTTAATGCCAAAAATAACATTGTTAGCGGTTTCTCTGTTCGTGCTCGTGGTGGTGATAACCCGTTATGTCTCTTTGGGGTCAGTGGTCGCAGCTTTGACCGTGGCCATTTCAGTTTTCATCGTGCAGGAACCCCTTGCCTACCGGACCTTTGGCCTTATTGCAGCTTTGGTCGTTGTAGCCCGGCACCGCACTAATTTTCAGCGTATCCTCAAGGGGACAGAACACCGCTTCGGCGATAAGAAAATTTCCTGAGGGGGGGTAAAGGATGGCGAGAATTGCAGTTTACGGGGCAGGCAGTTGGGGTACGGCTTTGGCAGTAATGCTGGCGAAAGCAGGACATGAGGTTGCGCTCATTGGGCGCGACCAGAATCAGATTAGTGGTATGGAAGAGAGCCGGGAGAATTCCAGGTATTTGCCAGGTGTAAAATTGTCGGCTTCCCTTAAGCTCACTACGGATTTGCAGGCTTTAGAAGCGGAACTGGTTATATTCGCTGTGCCTTCGCATAGTGTACGGGCAGCCGGTCGCATGGCCCGTGCTTATGTGCAGAAAGGCAGCATTATCGTGAACACAGCCAAAGGACTGGAAGAAGGGTCGCGCCTGCGCCTATCTGAAGTGCTTACAGAGGAACTTCCCGGGCACTCCGTTGCTGTCTTATCCGGTCCGAGCCATGCGGAAGAAGTCGGTCGCGATATGCCAACGGCGGTGGTGGTTGCCTCGGATCTGGACACGGCCGAGAAAGTGCAAGACCTGCTCATGACCCCTAATTTCCGGGTGTACACCAATCCAGACGTGATTGGAGTTGAGCTGGGCGGTGCCCTAAAGAACGTCATCGCTCTCTGCACCGGGATGGCTGATGGTCTGGGTTTTGGGGATAACACCAAGGCAGCCCTCATGACGCGCGGCCTCGCCGAAATTGCCCGCCTCGGGGTGGCAATGGGGGGGCATCCCCTGACTTTTGCGGGTTTGGCGGGAATCGGGGATCTCATAGTTACCTGTACGAGCACACATAGCCGCAACCGCCGCGCTGGGGTAGCCCTGGGTCAGGGCAAGCCGCTAGCCCAGGTTCTGGAAGAAGTAGGTATGGTCGTAGAAGGGGTTCGCACCACTAAAGTTGCGTATGAACTGGGCAAGGCCAAGGATGTTCCGATGCCAATCACTGAACAGGCTTATAAAATCCTCCAGGAAGGAGCAGACCTCAGGCGAGCAGTGTCGGAATTAATGCTGCGCGGCAAACGGCATGAGTTAGAAGAAGTGGCAGCGATTACGCTGAGCAAAACGGAACAACAGTAAAAAATTGCATACTAAGATTTGTTTAAAAGCCAAGGTGAATCCTGGCTTTTTAATTTTTTTAGCATCATTTGCAAGGTCAGAGCGTATTAGTTTTGGAGAATATATGCTTTTTTCTAGGATGTACACAAGTTTCTTTCTGCTGTTTGGCATATTCCCCCAAGGAGACCAATATATTTATACTGCTTAATGTGCTAGTCCAGGCAGCCGATGGTCATTAACTGATTAGGGGGTGGAAGGGAGATAAGGTGGAGGCCCTTCCCCAATTGTGGCACAGCACTCAAAAGGGGGGAATATAGGAAAATGGAAAAAGTGGACATTTTTAAAGATATCGCCGAACGTACCGGTGGCGATATCTACCTCGGAGTAGTTGGGCCGGTCCGCACAGGGAAGTCCACCTTTATCAAACGTTTCATGGACCTCCTGGTCTTGCCCAATATCATGGATGTTTTTGAGCGGGAGCGGACCAAAGACGAGCTGCCGCAGAGTGGGGCAGGCCGGACTATCATGACCACCGAACCCAAATTCATCCCATCGGAGGCGGTGGAAATCATCGTCAGGGACGCAATTCACATGAGTGTGCGTCTGGTAGACTGTGTGGGCTATGCTGTTGATGGCGCTCTCGGCTATATTGATGAGGACGGAGAAGAGCCGCGCATGGTGAATACCCCTTGGAATGAGGAATCTATTCCCTTCCAAGAAGCTGCCGAGATCGGGACGCGCAAAGTGATCAACGACCATTCTACCATCGGGATTGTGATTACAACCGATGGCTCGATCACGGAGATCGGGCGCGAAGCCTACCTGGATGCGGAAGAACGGGTAATTGCGGAGCTAAAGCAGCTCGGGAAACCGTATGTGATTGTGCTGAACACGACCAGGCCCTATGCTGAACATACGATGGAACTCTGCCGTTCCCTGGAGGAAAAGTACGGGGTTCCAGTCATTCCGGTAGACTGTCTGGAAATGACAGCGGAAGACATAATACAGATTCTCGAAGAGGTTCTCTATGAATTCCCGGTGGCTGAAGTTAACATTGAACTGCCGAAGTGGGTCGAAGAATTAGACAGCAGCCACCCTGTACGCGCCAGCT
>DAHVVW010000292.1 GCA_027357125.1 Clostridiales bacterium | reverse complement strand
CAAAATGTACTCTTAGAAGCTGCCCAATCCGTGGTTGCAGCTTCTCAGGAGATTACCGCCACAACTGAAGAATTGACATCGGCGGCAAATATGCTGGCTTCAAGCTTAACGGAGGTCAAAGGAATAGGTGAAAATGTTTTGCGTAGCGTTGAACATACTGACGATATTCTCAAATTCATTAACGATGTGGCGGCAAATTCCAACCTCTTAGGCTTAAATGCAGCTATTGAGGCTGCTAGGGCAGGCGAACAGGGCCGGGGGTTTGCTGTTGTTGCCGATGAAATTCGCAAAATGGCAGTTAACAGTGCCTCGTCTGTTAAGGAAATTAAGGGAATTCTAAAGACGATTCGGGACGAGTCAACGAAAATGATCAATCGTATAACCGAGGCTACTGAGTTAGGTGAACGACAGGCTGCGGCATCTGAACAAATTTCCGCTTCAATGGCTGAACTTGCATCATCAGCCGATAATATCCAAAAGGTTGCTCAAATAATATAACTAATCGAGAAGCATAAAGAAACTCTATTGACCTAACAAGGTGCCTTGGGAAGCCGGTTATATAGAAAAGACCAGGCGTCAGGGGCCTGGTCGCATTTATTTTACTTCAGGAAAGTATAAAACCGTGCCAATTTTGGCACGGGCAGTGGAATGAAGTACTGAAAGGCGCGCGCAGAGGGAACTGATGCGCGCCTTTCTTGTCTTTAGAAGATTACACCTAAAGCGATAAGGATTAGGATAGCTATAGCTATAATTCCTACCCCGACGCCAACACCTGCAACAGGGGGACAACAGGCTCCAACAACCGGTCCAATGTGCGGTGGGGCACCAACAGGAGAAATATTGGGGAAATGACCGACATATCCGTACATCAAATTTCCTCCCTCTAATTAAAAGTATGATTTCAGATTAAAATACAATGCCCATAGCAATAAGCAGAAGAATGATTACAACAACTATGGCAATACCTGGAAAGAAATTAGGGGCACAAACTCCATCCATTGAAGACCCTCCTTAGTTTTAAGATAGTACATTTTATGAATTGTCCATAAGGTTTGCCACAAAAAAGGTAAATGATGGTATAAACATCTACGAAGAAAAAAAGAAGCCCGTACCATTCGCCCAAAATGAGAGATGATTTTGCTCTCAAATGTAAAGGGTTGGTATAGGCTGTTTTTATCTATTTGGTTTGTGTGATTTTCAATTCAGCAACGTAAGCATGGTTTGCTCCTGCTAGTAATTTTCCAATAAGTTCGGCTATATCGTCGCCGCTAAACTCACGCCTTAGCATTATCTCTGAGGTTTCTTGTAATTGCGTTTCGGGAAGCGCTATTTGGATAATTTCCTTAGGGAGCCGATTGTTAGGTTTGGATCTTTTTTTACGTTTCGGCACAGTTGGTAAATTGGCTTCATTCCGACCTTCCGTAACCTGAATAAGCTCTTGCGGAGTACTAATTTTTCTTCTTCCGCGTCTTTTAACTAAGGGTAAAGATGATTCTTGGATTTGTTCGCCAACAGGTTCCATTTCGTTTTTCTCTCCAATCTTTGACGCGAGGATGGTTTACAAGCGATCCGGTATGCCCACCATGTACCACCCCTACGCACTTAATTTTAATCATCAATATTATTGCCAATTTATTGATGACACATAATTCATCCTTTATTATATGATGTCGACAAGACTTAAATGTCGATCAATGTCGGAAAATAATGAAATGAAATTAGCAGGATAAATATCTCAAGTAATAGAATATTTACTTGTTTGAGTTATTTTAATGGAAAATTGTAGCTGTACAGGAGATAGTACATAGTTTAAATAAGCTGTAGATTAGATAGCAAAGAAGCTATATTTTTCGGTTTTTTATCGAGATTGATAGTTTCTTTTTTATTAATCATGTAATTGACTGAAACCGAGCTAAACACCATTGAGTTTTTCTTACAACTTGGTTGCATTGCCACTGGCATTTTAAAGATATATGACAATTTACAAGATAATCATATCCCAAAGTAGGGGGTTAACCGGGAAGCAAAACGGCAATGCAGCAAAAGTTATGTGAATTTATGACTGCTAAGTCAGGAAGAAGGGATGAAAAAAGGTTTGTTCAGACAGCTAAATCCAAAATGAAAAATTAAGGGAGGAAAGTGGATGAAAAAGTTTAAGAAAATCGGTTTTTTAACCCTGATCTTAACCATGATTATGACGATGTTGCTCAGCGGGTGCGGCAGCACGCAGTCTGGCAGCACGCAGTCTACGGCCCAAGGGAGTAGTTCCACGAACCAAAAAATCAAGGTCGCCTTTGTCTATGTTGGCCCGGTGGGTGACTTTGGCTATACTTACGCCCAGGATCAGGGCAGAAAATACCTCGAATCCCATATGCCGAACGTCGAAACGACATATGTGGAAAACGTTCCGGAGACCGCAGACAGTGAACGTGTTTTCACGGATCTGGCACAGAAGGGCTACAATATCATTTTCGGCACCAGTTACGGTTACATGGATTACATGGTGGATGTGTCCAAGAAATTCCCGAATGTTGTCTTTGAGCATGGCAGTGGTTACAAAACCACCGACAATTTAGGCACCTATTTCGATCGTGACTATCAGGCCCGGTATCTGACCGGTATGGTGGCAGGCAAATACACAAAGAGCAATATTCTAGGATTTATCGCGCCGTTCGGTACGCCTGAAGTCATCCGTAATATTGACGCTTTTACCCTTGGTGCCCAGTCTGTTAATCCTAATGTTAAAGTCAAGGTTGTTTGGACAAACTCCTGGAACGATCCGCCGACGGAGAAAACCGCCGCCAACAGTCTGATCGACGCAGGCGCAGACGTTCTGGCGATGCATGTAGATTCGCCGACTTTCGCTCAGACTGCCCAGGATAGGGGTGTGCTTGCCATCGGCCACGATTCCGACATGTCAAGATTTGCACCCAATGCTATCCTTGTTGGTGATGTTTCCAACTGGGGCCCTTACTTTGTGCAAGTTGTTAAGGAAGTTATGAATAAGACCTGGAAACCCACACAATACTGGGGCGGAATTAAAGACGGTGGAATAATTGATATTACGCCCTTCAGTTCCAAAGTCGATAAAGACTTCCAGGCTATTGTTAATGCCAAAAGGCAG
This sequence comes from Clostridiales bacterium, assembly GCA_027357125.1. Classification (GTDB taxonomy): domain Bacteria; phylum Bacillota; class Desulfitobacteriia; order Desulfitobacteriales; family Desulfitobacteriaceae; genus Paradesulfitobacterium. The sequence goes on along the minus strand of DAHVVW010000292.1, from coordinate 185 downwards.
GCTATTATCGATGGTAAATTTGATCCCTTCTCGGGCCCGGTCTATGACCAGAACGGTAACCTGAAGATTAAAGAGGGCGATAAAGCCACAGATGATCTGCTCCTTTCCATCAACTGGTTTGTCAAAGGCGTAGAGGGAACAATTCCCAAATCTTAAGCTATCTATACGCATACGAATTGATGTTA
>DAHVVW010000291.1 GCA_027357125.1 Clostridiales bacterium | reverse complement strand
AAGGGAACAAGCCGCCGATTTAAAGTGATGTTGGCTGCCCATATGGACGAAATCGGTCTGATGGTCAAAGAAATCGACCGTAGCGGGTTTCTGCGCTTCACCACTATCGGCGGGGTCGATCCGCGCACTCTTGTCGGGCAAGAAGTGATAATTCACGGCCAAGAAGATATCTTAGGGATAATCGGAGCCATTCCCCCGCACATTCAGACAGGCAGCAGTGAGGAAGCTTTTAAGCTCGATGATCTCGGCATTGATGTAGGAATTCCTCTCGCTAAAGCCAGCAACTTGATCCAAATAGGGGATACTATAACTTTGAGCCGTCAGGGATATGATCTCCTAAATAATCTTTTTGCCGGAAAATCACTCGATGACCGGGCAGGTGTAGCAGTAATGGCTGTCTGCCTGGAAGAGCTACGCTCTCTTTACCACCTGCACGATGTGATTGCTGTTACTACCGCCCAGGAGGAAGTCGGAATCCGCGGCGCGTTGACGAGTGCTTATACTATTAATCCTGACTTGGCTGTCGCGATCGATGTGACGCATGGCAGTACCCCCGATACCAAGGGTGTGGTTAATATTGATCTGGGGAAAGGCCCGGCACTGGCTCTCGGACCTAATATCCATCCTGCTATTTACAAAGGCTTGACCGAGGCCGCTAGAGAGCACCGCTTGCCTTATCAGCCTGAGCCTGTTCCCGGAGCTTCCGGGACAGATGCTTGGGCTATCCAGGTCACACAGGCAGGTGTTCCCACCGGACTGGTTTCCATTCCTCTGCGCTATATGCACACTTCAGTCGAAACTCTGGACCTGCATGATGTCGTGAATTCCGGGAAACTGTTGGCCTACTTTATTGCAAGTTTACCGGAAGATCTGGAGGGTTACTTATGCTATTAAAGACACTCAGTGAACTAAACGCGGCCTCAGGCGCGGAAAAAGCGGTGCGGGAAGCACTCAAAGAAATAATAAGTCCGTACGTAGATTCGGTGTTCGTTGATAAAATAGGGAACCTGATTGCCGAGAAGAAAGGCCGCTTGCAGGGGCCGCGTGTGCTCCTGGCCGCTCATATGGATGAAATTGCTTTGATGGTTACGGATATTACAGGAGACGGATTTCTCAAATTTAAGCCGGTAGGAGGAATAGACGCCCGAATTTTAGTCTCGAAGGCGGTAAAAATAAATGAAAATATAACTGGAGTTATCGGAGCCAAAGCAATACACCTTCAAAAAACAGGGGAGCGGCACAAAGCCTTAACCTATGAACAGCTATACATAGACATCGGGGCCAAGTCCCGGGACGAGGCTTCTCAACTGGTCAACCTCGGGGATTATGCATATTTCATAACCTCGTTTGCTGCGTTTGGAGACGGGCTTTGGAAAGGGAAGGCTCTCGATGATCGCGTAGGATGCGCAGCCCTGGTTGAGATTTTGCAAAATGAGTATGATTTCCCAATTATCGCAGCTTTTACGGTGCAGGAAGAGATCGGATTAAGGGGTGCACGGGTTGCGGCTTATCACACAGAGCCGGATTTCGCCATTGTGGTCGAGACCACAGTAGCTGCTGATACCCTTGACCGACAAGAGAATGAGTGGGTGACTGAAGTGGGAAAAGGCCCAGCATGTTCGGTTATGGACAGATCAACTTTATATAACCCTAAATTAGTACGCTTGGTAACTGAATTGGCCGCGCACAAAGGGATTCCGCTTCAGCTTAGGCGGGGGGGCAGTGGAGGAAATGACGCCGGTCGCATTCATCTGAGCAAATCCGGAGTAACAACGATTGCCTTGAGTGTGCCTTGCCGTTATATCCATGCTCCGGTTTCCGTGATCTCAGATAAAGACTACCAGGGATTAATATCCCTGATTGATCAGATTTTACGGGAAATTCCGGCAAATCCGTTCTTTCGGAAGCAACACTGACTTCGGTAATAATGACACTTTAGTACTATAGTACTATGTTAGCCGCGGCAATCAGCAGATGATGATATCTTAGGACTAAGGACTTCGATACGAGGAGGTTATGAGGATGACAAGAACTTATGCGACGCTTGACTTTAATTTTCTTGAACGTCTAACCCAAGGATTTGGCCCTTCCGGTTCTGAGGAAGGAATTACAGAATTTATAACGGACGAGATCCGTCCATATTGTGATGAAATATTTAGTGATACCCTCGGCAACTTAATTGCCGTAAAGAATGGAACTGGCAAGAAAATCATGATTGCCGCGCATATGGATGAAATCGGGATCATGATTACTCACATCGATGAGGATGGGTTTCTTAGATTTACAACGATCGGGGGAGTACATGTCACTGAATTGCCGCACCGCCGTGTGCGATTTAAAAATGACCGTCTGGGTACGATCGGGGTGGAGAAACTCGACAAGCCTTCAGATCTTAAGCTTGAAAAGCTGTACATAGATATCGGGGCCTCTGCACGCACCGGCGCTAAAGAATGGGTCGAAGTCGGGGATACGGCAGTGTTTGCCGGAGAGTTTGAGCAATCCGGAAAAAGATTCATTTCAAAAGCCATGGATGACCGTATCGGTTGTTTCGTAGCTATTGAAGCGCTTAAGCGCACGAAATCCACTTATCACCTGGCTTTTGTTTTTACCGTGCAAGAAGAAGTGGGGTTAAGAGGTGCGCAAACCGCTGCCTATGCCCTTGATCCGGATCTGGCTCTGGCAGTGGATGTGACCCTTACCGGGGATACTCCCAAGGCTCACCGGATGGAGGTAAAGCTCGGGCGAGGGGCAGCAATTAAAGTTTATGACCGTTCCATGGTTACTTCCCCCAAGATAAAACGCTGGATGGCCGAAGTGGCTGCGCGCGAGAACATCCCTTATCAATGGGAAGTCTTAGAAGCGGGCGGCACAGATTCCGGAGCCATTCACCTAACCAAAGGGGGAATCCCAGCCGGAGTTATTTCCATACCTGCCCGCTATGTCCACAGCCCGGCCGAAATGGTAGACGGGGAGGATGTCGCTGCTGCTGTCGATCTTCTGGCAGCTTTGCTGGAAGACGGCGGCCCCGAATTATTAGACAATGGAAACATCTAAAGGCGGAAAGAAGGTAAACTTGGTTAGATAATCCTGCTTAATTTAAGAGATTTGACTCTAAAATCCTTAAATTTAATTAAAAACAGTACTTGATCATATTAAATAAATTAGGTAAACTATATTATGTTGTTTATGTGCGCCACTAGCTCAGCTGGTAGAGCATCCGACTCTTAATCGGCAGGTCCTGGGTTCGAATCCCTGGTGGCGCACCAAATAATTTGAATCCTTGTGTTGCAAGCGTTTCAGATCCCTGAGGCGCTTCTTTTAATTATAACTAATACC
>DAHVVW010000290.1 GCA_027357125.1 Clostridiales bacterium | reverse complement strand
TGCCTGCACGTAAGAAATTCCGTCCGCTAGGGTAAAAGCGACCTCCTGGACCGCTGTTGAACCTGCTTCTCGAATGTGATAACCGCTGATGCTAATGGTGTTCCAGTTGGGCAGGTGCTCCGTACAATAGCGGAAAGTATCCGTAATGAGACGCATGGAAGGGATTGGAGGAAAAATATAGGTTCCCCGTGCCATGTATTCCTTTAAGATATCGTTTTGAATCGTTCCCGATATTTTAGCCGGCTCAAGACCTTGCTTTTCCGCGACAGCGATATACATGGCCAAGAGTACGGCAGCGGGGGCATTGATCGTCATGGAGGTGCTGACTTTATCCAGGGGAATCCCGGCAAAGAGCGTCTCCATATCTTCTAACGAATCGATGGCGACCCCTACCTTGCCTACTTCACCCTGGGCCAGTGGATGGTCAGAGTTATACCCGATTTGGGTCACTAAATCAAAAGCGACACTTAACCCCATCTGTCCCTGTTCCAATAAGTATTTGAAACGGGAATTGGTTTCGGCCGCCGTTCCAAACCCTGCATATTGACGCATCGTCCAAAAACGGCCCCGGTACATATCGGGCTGAACCCCGCGGGTAAACGGATAGTCCCCGGGAAGTCCTAATTCACTGAGATAGTCCTGCCCGTCAAGATCTACCGGCGTGTAAATCGGGTCTATGGAAATTTCCGAATCCGTCTTAAACTTTTTGGTTCCCTGCGCCTTGGCCTTATCCGTTGCCTTCTTTTCCAGCTTCTCTGCCCACTCTTCTTTGGCCCGGACAATTGCTTCTATTTCGCGTTCTGTTCCCATCCATTCTACTCCTATCTTCCGCGCACTTCGAACCACGCGCCACGCGGCATCAGTGATCTTAAGGCGGTCAATCGCTTTCTTCTCTACAGTATTTCCAACACCGTTGCCATGGCCGGCCCACCCCCCACACAAAGAGAGGCTACTCCATAATGATTTTGGCGACGTTTCATCTCATAAATCAAAGTTGTAAGAATCCTAATCCCCGTGCAACCGACCGGATGGCCAAGCGCGATACCCGAGCCATTGGCGTTTACTTTGTCCATGTCAAGCTTCAGTTCCCGATTACAGGCCAGAAATTGCGCTGCAAAAGCTTCATTGATTTCGTAATAATCGATATCATTAGCGTCTAATCCGGCAAACTTCAACGCTTTGGGAATAGCAAAAGCAGGCCCGATTCCCATGTTTTCCGGTGCAACACCATAAGTAGCGGTAGCAATAATCCTGGCCAACGGTTTAATGCCTAGTTCTTGGGCTTTTTCTTCTGCCATTAATACCATTGCCGCCGCTCCATCGTTAATCCCTGAGGCATTCCCTGCCGTGACGGTGCCGTCTTTTTTGAAAGCGGCCCTCAGCCCCGCCAGTTTTTCTTTATCAACATCAGCCCTGGGGTGTTCATCCGTATCAAAAATAACACTGTTCTTTTTTGATTTGATTTCGACCGGAACAATCTCGTCCTTGAACTTTCCTTCTTTAATTGCTTTTACCGCACGGGCATGGCTTAAATAAGCCAATTCGTCTTGTTCTTCCCTGCTGATATGATAACGCCCGGCCAAGTTTTCTGCTGTCATTCCCATATGGTAACCGTGGAAGGCATCATGAAGCGCATCAATTAACAAACTGTCTTCTACTTTGCTCGGTCCCATACGAAAGCCGTTCCTTGCTTCTAATAACAAATAGGGAACCTGAGACATGCTCTCGATCCCTACCGCCACACTGATATCTACTTTATCAAGCATAATTTGTTGGCTTGCCACTTCCAAGGCTCGCATCGCTGAAGCACACTGCTGTTCTATAGTCACAGCTCCCGCGGTCACCGGGATCCCGGCATTAAGTTGAACTTGTCTGGCCGGATTTCCTTTGGCCCCTGCTTTATAAACCATTCCTCCAACAACATCTTCTACTTGTTCAGGGGTTACCCCACTTTGTTCCAGGGCGGCCTTTACCGCTGCCGTCCCCAATTCCACTGCCGATACATCTTTTAATGACCCTAAAAAATCACCGATAGCTGTTCTTTTTGCTCCAACAATCACAACATTACGCATTGATTTGACCTCCTTTCCTTTTGTGATAAGGGAGCCTTGTTCCAACGGCATTAGGAAACATCTTTTCTGAGAACGTATTTTAGCAGTTTGCCCGAAGAATTCCTCGGTAAAGCCGAAGCCACCTTTACCAGTTTTGGGATCTTATACTCAGCAAGTTTGCCGCGACAAAATTCTCTGATATCATCCAGCGTGAATTCCTCTCCTTCAGTGACCGTCAGCACTGCACACACACTTTCACCCCAATCGGGATGCGGCACCCCAATTACAGCAACATCGGTAATCCGGGGATGGGTCAAGAGAAAGTCTTCAATTTCCTTCGGATAAATGTTAACCCCACCGGAGATTATCATGTCTTTCTTCCGGTCCATAATCCAGATGTATCCATCTTCGTCTCTACTTGCAACATCACCCGTCAAAAGCCAGCCGTCACGCAATATCTCTTCCGTTGCCTCCGGATTGTTATAATACCCAAGCATTATACTGGGTGCCTTTAATGTGATTTCACCTGCCTCTCCGGCATTAGCTTCACTTCCGTCCTGCCGGAGGACTTTTACCTCTGCGTTTATGGCTCCCCTTCCCCCGAGACTGCCTGCTTTATCTGCATGCTCGGCATCACGCAGGGCCAAACCATTGGGTCCGGCCTCTGTTAGGCCATAAACCGACATGAAAGTCCCGGGCAAAACCCTTTTCCAAGCCAGAATCTGTTCCCTGCCAATCGGAGCTCCACCATAAATCCAACATTTCATACTGGTGAAGTCATAATTTTCGATATTCGGTATCCGCAGCAAAAACTGATAAGCGACTGGAGCCCCAAAAAAATGAGTTGTCCGTTCATTAACTACCATATCCACAAGGGTTTGGGGAGCAAATTCTCCTAATGTAACCTGGGCTCCAGCCCAGCAAGCGCCGACCAAAAACAGATTAAGGGGCGCAGAGTGGGTTAAAGGCATTAGCAATAAAACATTGTCCTGATGATAAATCTGAGACTCATAAGCCATCATTTGGCCTACAGAAATGATGGCATTATGAGATAGCATTACACCTTTGGGTCGGCCTGTGGTACCGGATGTATACAAGATTTCGGCCAGTTCCGTGCTACGGGCATAACCTGATTCAACGTAGCTAACCATCCCTGTGCCATTACTTGAAAATTCTGAACCGGACAGAAGGATTTTTACCCCTGTCTGCTTAATTACAGCTTCCGCAGTCTCCCTTTTTTCTTCAGTAAACAGCAGGGCCGTGGCTTCACTGTTTTGCAGGATAAAATTGATTTC
>DAHVVW010000028.1 GCA_027357125.1 Clostridiales bacterium | reverse complement strand
GCTCCTTTACCTTTTCAGTTCTGTTGAAAATTGACAACTACGTTCAATGCCCGCTATAATAATAGCAGGCAGAAAGGAGTGAGGATACCGCATTATGGAACAACTCACTAACCAATTCCAAAGTACAGTCAAAGAATTGCTTATCCGTCACCAAAGCGTTTTAGATATTTTGACTAAAGGACAAGAGGCTTCAGCACGCGTCAACCGCGCCGTTGTCAAATCAGTCACCAACTGTGGCTGTTTAGCAATTGAAGCTCAGAGACAGCCCATTCCGGAAGATGCGACTTTGCTTGATCTGAAGCAGCTTTTGGACAGCAACCTCAAGGGTAAACTGTGCGACAGCTGCCATGATATTATTGAAGCAGAAATAGGCAAACAGCTTTTCTATATCGCTGCTCTGGCCAACACCTTGGACATCTCTCTGAGCGAGGTCATCGTGAAAGAACAGAAAAAGCTCTCAACCTTAACCATCTTCAACATGACTTAAAAACTATAATCAAAAGATCGAATAAGCGGATTTGAAAGCTCCTTAATTAAGGGGCTTTTTTAGTTCCAGCCAACCCCAACTCAATGGCTTCCTCAACACTCTGCACCGCGTAAATCATATTTTCGGTACCCTGGATTTGAGCAATATTGGCTTTAGGAATGATACAGCCCTCAAAACCAAATTTTAAGGCCTCGCGCACCCTCACTTCTGGTTGGGATACCCCCCGCACCTCACCGGTAAGGCCAACTTCTCCGATAAAAGCCAATGCCCTCAGAGGGATCTCCTTTAAGCTCGAAGTAACCGCCGCAATTAAAGCAAGGTCAGCCGCCGGTTCCTCTACCCTTATCCCTCCGGCAATATTAACATAAACATCCTGAGTGCCCAAGTTGAGGCCAATCTTTTTGTCCAGGACAGCCAGCAACATTAAAAGCCTGTTGTAATCTATGCCGGTGGCAGTGCGCCGGGGCATACCGTACCCTGTAGGCGCCACTAAAGCTTGGATCTCCAACAAGAGCGGTCTGCTTCCTTCCACCACTACCGCTGCTGCCGAACCCGGGGAGCCGAGCGAGCTTTCTCCCATGAACACCTGCGAAGGATTAGGGACTTCAACAAGTCCGCTGCCGCGCATTTCAAATACTCCAATTTCATTTGTGGAACCGAAGCGGTTCTTGACTGCCCTGAGCAAGCGAAAAACGTGGTGCCTGTCCCCTTCAAAATAGAGCACTGTATCCACAATATGTTCAAGTACCCGCGGCCCGGCAATCGTTCCTTCCTTCGTGACATGCCCGACCAGGAAAATTGGGATGTCTTCTTCTTTAGCCAGCCGCATTAAATAGGCAGCCCCTTCCCTGACCTGGCTCACGCTGCCTGCAGCAGCCGGAATCTCCTCCAGAACCATCGTCTGAATAGAGTCTACTATCACTATGCCCGGCGGGTTGTCCATTATGGCCTGCCGCACTACTTCCAGACGGGTTTCCGCCAGCACGTGCAAACGGGCGCTTCGGATTCCGAGACGTTCAGAGCGCAGTTTGATTTGTTTGGCAGACTCTTCCCCCGAGACATAAAGCACATCCATTCCCGCTGCCATTGCACCCGCCATCTGCAGAAGCAATGTGGACTTGCCAATTCCGGGTTCCCCCCCAAGCAAGACAAAAGACCCGCTCACAACTCCCCCGCCCAGCACCCGGTTAAGCTCACCGCTGCCGCTGTCAATCCTTTCCTCTTCGCTCACGCGAATATCAGGCAAAGGAGTTGCCTTAACCGCAACCCCTTTGCTTTGGTGCGTAAAAGCACGCTCCACCACTTCTTCGACCATACTGTTCCAACTGCCACAGCCTGGGCAGCGCCCAAACCAACTGGCGCTCTCGTGCCCGCACTCCTGGCAGAAAAACTTCACTTTAGCCTTCGCCAAGATATATACCTCTCTCCCTAATGTTTCGGCAACGCTCACACTGAAGTTCCTGTTGCCGCAACCCCTTTATCCCTAGCTCAGCTTATTAAACTCCATCTTGTCCTCGGTAGCTGCGACCTGAATTTTGTCCCCGGCTTTGAATTTACCTTCGAGGATTCTCTCTGAGAGCTCATCCTCGATCAGGCGCTGAATGGCCCGGCGCAGCGGGCGTGCGCCGAAGGTCGGGTCATTCCCTTCTTTGGCGATTAATTCCAACGCACTCTTTGCGACTTCAAGTTCAAATCCCTGGTCTTTGAGGCGTTTATTAACATCTTTCATTAAAATTTAGCTCACTATGAGCAAAGCTTCTATCTGCAGGGAATGGAACACAACCAGTTCATCCACGCGGTTGAGAAACTCAGGCCGGAAAGTGCGTTTGAGTTCATCCATAATGTTGGAACGCATCTTCTTGTATTCCGCGTCTTCATCACGTTTAGACGCAAACCCGAGCGCTTCCTTCCTAAGAAAAGAAGCCCCCACGTTTGAAGTCATGATAATCACGGCATTGCGAAAATCAACGGTCCGCCCTTTCGTATCAGTCAAGCGCCCGTCTTCAAGCACTTGGAGCAGAATATTGAATACTTCCGGATGCGCTTTTTCGATCTCATCAAGCAGGATTACGCTGTAGGGCTTGCGCCTTATCGCTTCTGTGAGCTGCCCGCCTTCATCATGCCCGATATAACCGGGAGGCGCTCCCACAAGGCGGGAGACCGCATGCTTCTCCATATATTCGGACATATCGATTCTGATGAGGGCATCTTCATCCCCAAAGAGTGCCTCAGCCAACGCCCGCGCCAACTCAGTTTTCCCGACTCCGGTCGGACCCAAGAAAATGAAGGAGCCTACCGGTCGTTTGGGGTCCTTAAGTCCGGCCCTGGCCCGGCGCACCGCCCTGGCAACTGCCTTCACAGCATCTTCCTGCCCGACCACGCGCTCATGTAGGATATCTTCCAGGTGCAGGAGCCGTTCACTCTCTTCCTGGGCCAGTTTCTTCACCGGGATTCCGGTCCAGCTGGCCACGATCTGGGCGATGTCTTCCGGAGTGACTACAGAACTCTCTTTGTCGCGTTTATTTTGCCAGGCTTCCCGCTGCTCCTGCAATTCCTGGCGCAGCTTGTGCTCTTGGTCGCGGATCTGGGCCGCTTTTTCGAACTCCTGACTGGAGACGGCAGCTTCTTTTTCTTTCTTAAGCCGCTCGATTTCTTCTTCTAATGACTTCAAATCCGGCGGTGCGGTATAACTTACAATGCGTACTCGGGATGCCGCTTCATCGACAAGGTCAATGGCTTTGTCCGGCAAAAAGCGGTCCGAGATGTAGCGGTCAGAGAGACGCACGGCAGCTTCAAGCGCTTCGTCTGTGATCTTGGTGCGATGGTGAGCTTCATAGCGATCCCTTAACCCCTTCAAGATGTTGATTGCTTCCTCAACAGTCGGCTCACCCACCTGAATGGGCTGAAAGCGACGCTCCAACGCCGGGTCCTTTTCAATATATTTGCGGTATTCATCAAGGGTCGTGGCCCCGATGCACTGCATTTCCCCCCGCGCCAGAGCAGGCTTTAAGATATTGGCTGCGTCAATCGCACCTTCCGCCGCACCTGCACCAATGAGCGTGTGTAGTTCATCAATGAACACGATAACATTCCCCGCTGTACGGATCTCCTCCATCACTTTCTTGAGCCTTTCCTCGAACTCCCCACGATATTTGCTTCCTGCCACCATCGACGAGAGATCAAGTGTGACCACCCTTTTGTTGTCCAGGATCTCCGGCACTTTGTTATTAACAATGCGCTGGGCCAGCCCTTCGGCAATGGCAGTTTTACCAACTCCCGGCTCCCCGATCAATACCGGGTTATTCTTGGTGCGGCGGCTGAGTACCTGGATCACGCGCTCAATCTCGTTCTCTCTGCCGACTACTGGGTCAAGCCGCCCTTCCTTGGCTTGTACGGTAAGGTCACGTCCAAACTCATTAAGAGCAGGAGTGTTTCCGGGCAGCGAATTTTTGGTAGTAGAACCTGCGCTTTGCTGACTAGCGGAGGGCATATTCGCTTCTTCAGGCTCCCCGCCTAAAAGGCGCACAACCTGTTTCCAGATCTTTTCCGGGCTAACCCCTAGATTAACCAAGACTCGGCCTGCAATTCCTTCCCCTTCCATAATTAGTCCGAGCAGCAAATGCTCCGTGCCGATATAATTGACCCCGTGCCTGGTCGCTTCTTCATTGGCAAGTTCCAGGGCTTTTTTCACACGAGGGGTAAATCCGATCTCCCCACTGAATGGCTTACCTACATCTGCGATCTGCTCAACCTGCCCCTTTATTTTCTCAAGATCAAGGCCGCTAGCAATTAAGGCTTTGGCCGCGATTCCTTCCCCTTCCTGAATTAAACCGAGCAAGAGGTGTTCAGTGCCTACTACCTGGTGCCCCATTTTCTTGGCTTNATCCTGGGCCAACACTAAAACTTTCTGAGCTTTTTCCGTAAACCGGCGGTTCATCTATATCACCCTTTCCTCAATTATAAGCTTGACGGATGAGACGGGCGCGCTGCTCATCACGCTGACCCGCATCCAGTTCGTGGTTAAGAATATATTGCAAGCACCCCGGGTGGGTGTCCACCAAGAGGGTTGTAAAAGTTTCCTTCCCTTTGGGCAAAATACCCATGTCCGTACCTAGGCGGTCTAAAGACAATAAGTTAATGGCATCGTCCGATGTCAGCAAGCGAGCGTTCTGCAAAGTGCCGCGGGCCCGCCACACTTTATCTTCTAAAAACAGGCGTACCTGCTGGCGCAAGTTTTCCCGCGCTTGCAGCTCATGTTCCACTATTTGCCCTGTCACTGCTTCCAGGTGGGTCACTATATCTTCTTCACTCTTACCTAAAGTAATTTGGTTTGATATCTGGAAGATGTGCCCATAAGCCTGAGATCCCTCTCCATACAGCCCTCGTACAGCCAACCCAAGATGAGCCAAAGCTCCCAGGACCGGCTGCACTTGGTTTGTCATCGCTAAGGCTGGCAAATGCACCATGACTGAAGCCCTTAAGCCCGTACCCACATTGGTAGGGCAAGCGGTAAGGTACCCTTCCGCTTCCCGGTACGCGAAATCCAGGCTATCTTCAAGAGCATCATCAAGAGCATCGGCCAAGCGATAACTTTTCGTGAGTTGAAGGCCCGGCATTAACACTTGCAAGCGCAAATGGTCTTCCTCATTAACCATCACCGCCAGACGGTGGTCGCCGGCAAGGGCCAAGCCCCGCGCGCCGCGCATATTAACTAAGGCCGGGCTTGCCAGATGTTTTTCAATCAATACTTGCTGCTCCACCGTTGTCAGGTCGCTTAAGGACAAGTAATTCAGTTTTTCCCCTTCCACTTCAAGACTGGTCAAAGCCTTGCCCATTAACTCTTCGGCTTCTTTAGCGGCTTCCATGGACAGGGCATGGGGGAAAGGGAAGTTTTCCAAATTACGGGCGAACCTGATGCGGCTGGATAGTACGACTTCCGAGTCCCCGCTCTCCCGCATCCAGGCCCCATGCCTAAGCAATATCTCCTTGCGCTGCATTCATGCTCACCCCCCTGTTTTCTGCTCGAGCTCACGGATGCGGTCCCGCACTTCCACTGCTTCTTCAAATCTTTCCTGTTGAATAAGAGTCTGGAGCTTATCTTTTAATTTCTGAAGTTCTAGCTTTTCTCGTACGGTCGAACCCCGACGCTTTGGCACTTTGCCGACATGCTGGCCTCCCCCGTGAACCTTGCGCAACAGAGGCTGAAGCTCAGTGCCAAATTTTTCATAGCAGGTGTTACACCCAAGTTTTCCCGCCCGGGTAATTTGCGAAAAAGTCATCCCACAGCGGGGGCAGACCTCTTCCTGCTGGATTCCAGGGGCAGCCGAAGCCGTGCTGAACCCAAAAAGGGCCTGGAGAAAATCCGGGACACTTACCCCCGAATGAAAGACAAAGTTCACTTCCTGAGTTTTCTTGGCACACTGCTCGCATAGGTGGAGCTCATGTGTCTGCCCGTTAACAGTTTTGGACAGGTGCACGTTCGCTTCCCGCTGCTTGCAATTCTCACATAACATAGCTCCATCCCTCCTTATTCCAGATCTTCACGTGCCAGTGTAGTGAGAATGCGTTTCATAAGACGTGCTCTAATTACATCCGGATTGGCAACTTCTTTGTCTAAGCTTTCCCGGGAGAAAACGGTTTTCAGAACTGCTGCTTCCCGCCCGCTAAGCAGCCCTTCTTCCTGCAGTCTTTCAATTAAGCCAAAAGCACGCTCCGGTGTAAGCTGATCACCCACGAGTTGGCGCATTACCTGCTCGAACTGGCCATCGGTACTCAGAACCAAGCGCACAATCCGGAGATGCCCCCCGCCGCCGCGGCGGCTTTCTACCAGATAACCTCGCTCCACCGTAAAGCGCGTGTCGAGGACATAGTTAATCTGAGACGGAGCGCAGGAAAAGACATCCGCCAATACAGAGCGCTGGAGTATGATATACCCTTCATCTGTCTGCTCCAAAATCCGTTTGAGATATTCTTCGATGCGGTCAGCAAGATTACCCATGGCACGCACTCCCTGATGTTCATTGACTTTATGACCTTCTTTGACCTTTTATCTTTATCATATCCATTTTACGGAGTTTTGCAAACATTATTTTTGTGTAAAGGAAAAAAAGTCCGAGCTGCAGAATATACTAAATGTCTATAATGAAAGTTAGGAGTTAACTCCATGCAGAATACCCAGCCAGTGCTACAAACGTTCCAGCTCTCGAAGCGCTTTGGGGAGCTGGAAGCTGTACAGAATGTAAACTTGCGCCTAAGCCCGGGAGAAATCGTAGGACTCCTAGGCCCCAACGGGGCTGGTAAATCCACTACCATCAAAATGCTGTCAACCCTTCTGCGGCCGTCTGCCGGCAATGCAGTTCTGGTAGGGTATGATCTGATAAAAGATCCCTTTAAGATCAGGCAGCATATTGGGATTATTTTTCAAGACTCCACCTTGGATAACAGGCTTACCGGCAGGGAGAATTTAGAGTTTCACTGCATGATTTATAAAGTCCCGAAACAGGAACGCCCCGCCAGGATCCAACAAATGCTTGAGATGGTAGATTTAACCGAAGCAGCCAACCGTTATGTTAAAACCTATTCCGGTGGTATGAAGCGACGGCTTGAGATCGCCCGCGGCTTGCTGCACCGGCCCGCAATACTTTTCTTGGATGAACCCACCGTAGGACTTGACCCCCAGACAAGAGCCACTATCTGGGAGTATGTGCGGCGTTTAGTTAAGGAATATGGCATGGGGGTGCTGATGACGACCCATTATATGGAAGAGGCGGAAAACTGCCGTTACATCGCCATTATGGATCGCGGCCGCCTGATTGCTGAAGGCTCTCCTGAACAGTTGAAGTCCATGATGGAAGGGGATAGGATTCAGCTGACAACAGCTGACAACAGTTTGGCTGCATCCTGGCTTGAGCAGAACCGCAGCTTAAAAGTCACAGTCAAACAAGACGGGATCGAATTCGTACTCCCTCACGGTGACACGCAACTCGCCCGTCTCTTAACTGAACTGCCTACGGAGGTGCAGCGCTTGACCGTACAGCAGCCGACCTTGGAAGACGTCTTTATTAAATTGACCGGCCGCCAGATGCGGGACAGCGAATCCGGTCTCATTGACCGCCTGCGCTTCTCAGCGCAACGAAAGGGGAGACTCTAGGTGCACTGGGAAGGAATTTACGCTATTTGGCTGCGGGATCTTAAAGCAATGTTCCGCGAACGCTCCCGCATTTATGGCGCTATCATGCGCCCAATCCTCTGGCTCTTTATCATGGGCAACGGATTGCGTCCAGCGATGCAGGGCGTAGGCGTGGAATATACGACCTTTATTTTCCCCGGGGTCGTGGGTATGACTTTGATCTTTTCCTCGATTCAGTCTGCCACCTCAATCATTTGGGACCGTGAGTTCGGCTTTCTGCGCGAGGTGATGGTAGCACCCATGTCCAAAGCGGACATCGTTCTGGGCAAAGCTTTGGGGGGCAGCTCGCAGGCTACGGTACAGGGTACGGTTACTCTCCTCTTTGCGCCTTTCGTCGGGATTTGGCCTACTCCTGAGCAAATCGTGCGTATTTTTCTGCTGATGATCCTGATTTCTTTTTCCCTCACGTCGCTAGGAATTCTGATAGCTAGCCGCATGTCCAGCTTCGAAGGTTTTGGCGCGATCTCCAACTTTGTAGTTATGCCTATGTATTTTTTAAGCGGGTCGATCTACCCGCTTACCAACCTGCCGCTCTGGCTTAAACTACTCACCGCCATAAATCCTCTCTCTTACGGAGTCGATGCCATGCGCGGGCAAATTATTAACATTTATCATTTTTCGATCTACACAGACTTGGCAGCCATTACAGGCTTCGGCCTTGTCATGTTCAGCCTGGCCATACCTCTGTTTAATAAGCCTTAATGTTAGTCATTAGTTAGTGTCACTCAAAATACTATTTGCGTTAGCGTAATAATACGTAAACCCACAGAGAAAAGGTGAGCAAGCCTGTCCCACTGACCAGGGCGATTACAGGAGTACCTGCGAGGCGAAAGCCTCCGTCTCTCTCCTTCCTATGATCCGGGACAGCTATTTCCTCACTATCTTCTATCCCTCGATTCTCCAACGGAGTACCGCCTTCCGCTGATTGCGTCCTGTCACGCTTATCCTCAAGCCCGCGTTCATGAGCAATACCGGCTGTTTCGTCCCATGTAAGTCTGCCGTCAAGCATTAAGCGGATTTCTTCCTGCGTCAGCCACATCTCGCTTGTGTTCATGGTTCCATCCTTTCCGTGTCTACGTAAAAGTCCCTGCCGCAGCAGGGACTAATCTTATTCAAGGATTATTTGACGATCATTACTGGGACCTCTGCTCTTTGCAGCACCCTTTGGCTCACGCTGCCCAGGACAGAGCCTACGATAGGCCCATAGCCATGGCTGCCCATTACTACTAAATCAACTTGCTCTTGCTCAATCTGATCGATGGTGACAGTGGCCGGGTGCCCAGCTTCCAGCTTCTGACTCACTTTGAGGCCGCTTAAGTCAAAACCAGTCACCGTAGCCTCCAAAGCTGCTTCCCCGTTTTTGTACAAATCTTCCTGGGAAATAGTCAAACCATAGGATATCGTATAACCCCAATAAGCCTGCGGCGTATAACTGACATGAAGCAGAATAACTTCCGCACCAAATGTGCGCGCCATTTCCAACGCAGTGGCAAATGCCCGCCGCGAATACTCGGATGCATCGGTAGGAACAAGAATCTTCTTAAACATATTCCACCGCCCCCTTCGTATTTTTTCCCTATTATCAGGATATACCGCAAATGCTTATTTGTCTATTATATTTCAAAAGCAATTTTTCTGGCCTATCGCTTCTACTTTTCCCGCAATTGGCGTATGCTGAGTGTGCAGCCTTTTTACAGCGTGGATCCTTGAGCATGCGGCTGAGCGTAGAAGGTGGTAACGACTGTTGAATATTCAGGCACTTAAGTCCGGGGAAATTCCAAAACCTATTCAGATTCTAGTCGCAGGCGGATTTATTCAGTCTCTCGGTAACTCCCTGATGTGGCCCTTGAACAGCCTTTTTATGCACAATGTCTTGGGGAGAAGCTTGACTGAAGCCGGATTGATTCTCGCCCTCCAATCAGGAGTCTCGCTCTTGGGCCAGTTTTGGAGCGGAGTTTTGACTGACCGCTTCCTGCCTAAAAGAATTATGCAGGGAGGGATTGCTGCTGCTATCCTGCTTTTGGCGGTGATAGCCCTTTTTCCGGTGTGGCCGGTGTATGCGCCTGCGTTTATTCTTTTCGGATTGGCTCAAGCTTTTATTTACGTTCCGCTCAATGCTTTGATTCATGCCGCCTGGCCGGAAGGAGGGCGGCGTGGATATAACCTCCTTTACGTTTTTAACAATGCGGGGGTGGCCATTGGAACTGCGATCGGGGGCCTGGTCGCCACGGTTTCTTTCCGCTTCACTTTTATGATTAACGCCTTTTCATTTGCAGTTTATTTTTTCCTGGTATTATGGGGAATTTCCGAGTACCATCCTAGGATTAACGTGCTCCCTGATCAGCGGCAGACCGCGAAATTGAATAAAGAGCCCTCTTTTTCCGTGGTGTTGGCCTTGAGCGCCGGTATCTTCCTGGTCTGGAGCGCTTATATTCAGTGGACAACCGTGCTGCCGGTTGTGATGGGCAACCTCGGCTTCCCTTTGCCTGCTTATAGTATTCTCTGGACCCTTAACGGAGTGTTCATCGTCACGCTCCAACCCTTAACGGGCTGGATCATTAAGGTTTGGGCCTCTGGCTTTGTCAGGCAGTTTTACCTCGCCTGTCTGCTTATCAGTCTTTCTTTTATCATCTTATTAGGGCATCTTCCCTATTTCTCTTACATCTTGGCCATGCTTATTTTAACCATCGGGGAAATGTTGATCTTGCCCGCTGTTCCGGCCGCGGCTGCCCACCTTGCTCCTCGAGGAAGAGATGGCGTTTACCAGGGAATAGTAGGTGGAGCAGGCTCCGGAGGGAGAATGCTCGGGCCTCTGCTAGGCGGACTGGCCTTTGACCAAGGCGGGGGCCCAGCCGCCTGGCTCCTGGCGCTAGTATTTATGGCTTTAAGCTTTACTGCCTTCGCGCTTTATCACCGGCTAGTGAAGAAACCTATCCTACCTTCTCAAACGTAAAAATCCAAATTCGAAAGGACCTGATGAAGAGATGTCTATGTTTGCTACTGAATATAAGTATTGCCCCCAGTGCGGGCATTCTTTACAGAACACTGAAGTCGCGGGCCGGGTGCGGGAAAATTGTCCCAGCTGCTCATTTGTGCATTGGGGAGAGTTCTCCTTGGGAGTAGGAGGAGTAGTCTGGAGAGGGGATAAGGTTCTGCTCGTTCAGCGCGCTTACAACCCCGGTAAAGGGATGTGGACAATCCCCGGAGGGTATGTCGACCAAAACGAGCGCATCGAGGATGCTATCGCCCGCGAAATCCACGAGGAAACAGGAATTCTTGCTGAACCTGCATCGATTATGGCACTCCGGGACCGCCCCGGAGCTAAGCACGACGCCTATATAGTTTTTCTGATGCGGGATTTAGGCGGAACCCTACAGGCAGAGCCTTCAGAAGTAAGCGACATCGGTTTCTTCACGCTGGAAGAGTACCGCCAGCTTAAGATTGCCGCTCTCAGCCTCAGTGTTATCGAAGCGTCTAACTCTGTTAACCAAGGGCTTTCGCTCAAGACAGGCGTGCAGCTTATCGGGGAACTCGCGATCCTCTATTCTGTAAGGTAAGTACTCAGGAGCCAGGAGTCAGGAGTCAGAATGAGAGAATCGACGAAAGCATTTGAAAACTTATTGGTATGGTAGAAAGCGCATGTGTTCGTGCTTGCGGTTTATCGCCTTTTATATTCCCGGGAGGCATTCTCAATACTGAATACTGAATACTGAATACTGAATA
>DAHVVW010000289.1 GCA_027357125.1 Clostridiales bacterium | reverse complement strand
CTAAAATATGACAAGTAAAATTCAGATATAAGAAAGGGGAAAGAGCTTGTCTAGAAATTTTCTGACGATCGCCTTGCCTAAGGGCAAGCTGCTTGAGGATTCGGTCAATGCACTGAGCCGGGCCGGGCTCGATTGCCGTGAGGTAAACGAGGATTCACGCCAACTCGTGTTCGACCTGCCTAAGGTTGAGGCTCGTATTATCATTTGCCGCCCTACCGATATTCCGACCTATGTTGAGTTAGGGGCAGCTGACATCGGGTTTGTAGGGAAGGATACTTTGCAGGAAGAAAACAAGGATGTAGCAGAACTGCTCGATCTTAAGTTTGGGTATTGCCGCTTTGTGGTCGCTATGCCCGAGGAAAAGCTGCCGCCCCAGCGGGCAAGCGGCGAGTATGATTTGAGCGGGCTTAACCGCCAACGGGTAGCAACCAAGTTCACGCGGGTGGCGGAATCATTCTTCACGCAGCAGGGTCTGCAGATGACTCTCATCAAACTGCATGGAAATATTGAACTGGCTCCACGGGTTGGGCTGGCGGACATGATCGTTGACATTGTCTCGACAGGGAAGACCCTGCGCCAGAACCGTTTGCGTGAAGTGGCCCAGATATTTGAAGCCACAACCCGCCTGATAGCCAACAGGGTTTCCTACCGGATTAAATACGAGCGTATCCAGGAATTGAGTGAAAGGCTGCGGGATCAGGAGCTGTTAGCGAGGTAATCAGTTATGGCATCAACCCTGGCACATATCGCGAACATTTGAACCACGAACATCGAACATCGAACCACGATCAAGCACAAGCTGTAGCATCAGAAGAGCATAAGACATAGGGCCAAATCGAACCACGAATATCGAACCACGAACCACGAGTAGGGGGTAGGGTTGTGAAGATTGAAAGCATCACCGAGCTGGACTTAAATCGTTTGACGCGCAAGTCCTATGGAGATGATGAAGCATTAGAAAAAAAGGTCGCTGCGATCTTAAAACGGGTGCGTACTGAAGGGAATCAGGCTCTGTTCGAGATGACTCTGGAATTTGACGGAGTGGACCTACGCTTAAGCGGCCTCAAAGTTCAGCAAAGCGAGCTGGAAAATGCTTATGCCCAAGTAAATGAGGAGTTCTTGGAAGCTCTCCGCGAAGCGCAGCACAACATCCTCCGCTATCATGAGAAGCAAAGGCGTACTTCCTGGTTCGAGGCGGAAAGGGATGGCACGGTGCTGGGACAACTGATTCAGCCTTTGCGCCGGGTCGGGATTTATGTACCTGGGGGCACTGCCGCTTACCCTTCCTCAGTCTTGATGAATTCCCTGCCGGCCAGAGTGGCGGGAGTGACAGAAATCGTGATGGTCAGCCCTCCGCGCCGAGATGGAACCCTGGTACCGGAAGTGCTGGTGGCTGCGGCAGAAGCCGGGGTGACCGAGATATATAAAATCGGGGGGGCACACGGGATTGCTGCCCTCGCGTATGGAACAGAAGTGATCGCAGCGGTGGACAAGATTGTGGGTCCGGGAAACATTTACGTTACCTTGGCCAAAAAACAGGTTTTTGGCACGGTGGATATTGATATGCTGGCCGGGCCAAGCGAGATCTTAATCTTGGCGGATGACAGCGCCCGTCCAAGGGAACTGGCGGCAGACCTGCTCTCCCAGGCGGAACACGATCGCCTTGCTTCTGCGATCCTGGTCTCACCGGATCGCGAGCTCTTGGAAGGGACGATCAAGGAAGTGGAGCGACAGCTGCAGGATTTACCCCGGGCGGAGATTGCCCGGGCCTCGTGGGAGAAATACGGGGCCGCAGTGCTGGTGGCGGATTTAGAGGAAGGGATGGAACTGGCCAACCGCATTGCCCCGGAGCATTTTGAGCTGGTAGTCAAAGACCCATATTCCTGGCTGGGGCGGGTGCGCAACGCCGGAGCAGTCTTTTTAGGGCGCTTTTCTCCGGAACCGGTTGGGGACTATTTTGCCGGGCCGAACCATGTTCTGCCTACAGGGGGAACTGCCCGTTTTTATTCTCCGCTGGGGGTTGATACTTTCTTAAAGAAAGTAAGTGTGATCGGGTATTCAGAGACAGCTCTGAAGCGGGACGCCGGGAAAATCACTGCTTTAGCGCGGCGCGAAGGCTTGGAAGGACATGCGCGGGCAGTTGAAGCACGGGAGTAAGGAGTAGAGGAGGAGGGAAAAGGATGGATGTGGCTGACTTAGTGCGTCCCGACGTTTTGAGTTTGGAGCCCTTGGGTGGTAAGGTGTACTCAGAAGTTGTGAAAATGGATGCCAATGAAAATCCATATGCATGGCCTCAAGGAATGCGGGAAGAATTGGAAGGTTCGCTGCTCCAATTTAACCGCTATCCTGATCCGAATGCCGGCGAACTGAAAGACGCCATCTCAGAGTATTCCGGTGTTCCTGCGGACGGGATTTTGGTCGGGAATGGTTCGGATGAGTTGATTCAGATGGTGCTCTTGACCTTTGGCGGGGAAGGGAAAGCAGTGGTCGTGCATCCCCCTACTTTTGGCATGTATCAAGCTGCGGCCAGAGTAACGGGAACCAAAGCCTTGCCGGTGCCTTTACTCAATGGGCTTAATCTGGATGTGGAAAGAATTTTGGAGCGGGCCCAGGCACCGGAAGTAAGTATTATCATCCTCTGCAGCCCGAATAATCCCACCGGAACCCTGTTCGCGCGCGCAGACCTGCTCAAAATTGCAGCCGCGAGCGGCAAAATCGTGGTGATGGATGAAGCTTATGCGGAGTTTTGCGGGCAGTCCCTGGTGGATGAGATCGCAAATTATCCCAACCTTTTGGTCATGCGCACTTTTTCCAAAGCTTTTGGCTTAGCGGGCTTAAGGCTTGGGTACCTTCTCGGACAGGCGGAAACCATCAGTCTCATCAACAGAGTGAGGCAGCCGTACAATGTCAATTCTTTTTCTCAGAAGGCTGGGATCCTGGCCTTAAAATACTTGGATCATTACTTAGAGCAGATTGAAGCGCTGAAAAGGGAAACAGAGAAAATTTACCGGGCTCTGACAGAAATCCCAGTGTTTAAGGTCTACCCGACCCAATCGAATTTCATCTTGTTTCAGCCGGATGATGCTGATGTTTGGCACCGGGAGCTCTTAGAACGGGGATTTCTGGTGCGCCATATGGGAGAGCTTCCGGTTTTGGGCAAGAGCTTGCGCTTAAGCCCCGGATTGCCGGAGGATAATGAGGCTTTTATTAAAGCAGTATGGGAAATTGCCATGGCCCGCAAGTTGGTCAAGCTGCAAGCAGTCAGATAGATTAGGGGCATGGTTGTACGAAATAGTTTCGTGAAGGGGATGAGCCGGATGCGCACAGCTTTGGTGGAACGGAAAACGCGGGAGAC
>DAHVVW010000288.1 GCA_027357125.1 Clostridiales bacterium | reverse complement strand
GGTATAGGATTTATCTCGGTGCACAATAAAAGATAAAGCGTCCACGACTTCCCCGCCGACCAAAATATCCAGTTTCACCAAGTCTGCCTCTTTATACCCTGTCAGTTCATAATCAAGTGAGGCATAACCCTTAGTCCTGGACTTCAACAAGTCAAAATAATCATACACGATCTCACTGAGGGGCAGTTCATAGATCAGGCTCACACGGTTCACTGAAAGATATTCCATATTCACGTAATTACCGCGTTTTTCCTGGTTTAATTCCATGATCGCACCGACGAATTCAGACGGCGTCATGATGGTCGCTTTCACAACGGGTTCCGCGATCGCCAGGATTTCTCCGGCCTCAGGCAGGTTGGCGGGATTATCGACCTTAATTGTCTCTCCGTTGGTCTTTGCGACCTGGTAAATAACGCTCGGGGCCGTAGTAATTAGATTCAGGTCGTACTCACGCTCCAGGCGCTCCTGGATGATTTCCATGTGCAAAAGGCCGAGGAAGCCGCAACGGTAGCCAAAGCCGAGTGCCGCTGAAGTCTCAGGTTCAAACACCAGGCTGGCATCATTTAAGTGCAGCTTTTCCAGAGCATCCCGCAGACGATCATAATCGCTTGAGTCGACCGGGTAGAGACCGCAGAAAACCATGGGTGTCGCTTTGCGGTAGCCCGGCAGCGGAAAAAGAGCAGACCTTTCAGCATCTGTAATCGTGTCTCCGACCTGAGTATCTTTAACATTCTTAATGCTCGCAGCGATGAAACCGACCTCACCCGCCTTAAGCTCATCCACCATACGCATGGCGGGGGAGAAAACCCCGACTTCAGTCACTTCAAACACCTTATTCGAGGACATCATTTTGATTTGTGTTCCCTTGGCCACGCGGCCATCCATTACCCGCACATAGGAGATTGCCCCTTTGTAAGCGTCAAAGTGAGAATCAAAAATTAACGCTTTCAAGGGAGAACTGTCATCCCCACCCGGCGGCGGCACTTTGCCAACAACCGCTTCGAGAATTTCCATCACCCCTACGCCGGTCTTCGCCGAAGCCAAAATGGCGTCGCTGGCATCAAGGCCGATCACATCCTCGATTTCCTGCTTCACCCGGTCGGGTTCCGCACTCGGTAGATCAATCTTATTAATCACCGGGACAATTTCCAAATTGTTCTCAAGCGCTAGGTAAACATTCGCCAAGGTCTGGGCCTCGATACCCTGGGCAGCATCCACCACTAAAAGTGCCCCCTCGCAGGCGGCCAAACTGCGTGACACTTCATAGGTGAAGTCAACGTGTCCCGGAGTATCAATTAAGTTGAGCTCATATACCTGGCCGTCCTGAGCGCGATAATTCAAACGCACAGCCTGGAGCTTAATGGTAATCCCGCGCTCCCGCTCCAAATCCATCGAGTCCAAGACCTGTTCTTCCATCTCACGCGCTGACAGCGCGCCCGTATATTCAATCAGGCGGTCGGCCAGGGTTGATTTCCCATGGTCAATATGAGCTATTATAGAAAAGTTGCGAATACGTTGTGACGCTTGTGCCACAGTGTTCCCCCTCATTTACTCCGTTTAATATTGTAAGCACTACGAATTCTGAACTTTAATTATACCAGATACTCTTGGCAAAGGGCAATTAAACTTAACGCCCCAAACGCCCCAGCTTTCTCTGCCAAAGCCCCGCTGCCTGCCTGAACTCATCCATCCGGAGGACGTACGCAGCCAGCCCAAACACCAGCACTCCCAAACCGATCCCTGAAATAAGCACAACGAGCGAAGCCAGCTTACCCTCGCCTAAATATCCGTTTAAGAACGTGCTCCAGACCCAAATCAGCACTCCCATCATCAGTGCTGCCACCACTGTCCGCATAAACGTTGAGAGGATGCGCCCGCCGTCTATTCCGCCTAAGCGCTTCCGTAACAGATAAAATAAAATAAACATATTCAAAAAAGCCGCCACCGAGGTGGCCAAAGCAACCCCGCCCTGGGCCAGCGGTTTAAGCAGGACAAACATACCGCCGATATTGACAAACATCGACAGTATCCCCACCAACACCGGCGTACAGGTATCCTGCAAGGCGTAAAAGGCTCTGGGCAATACTTGAATGATAGCCTGGGCAAAGATTCCCAAGGAAAAAAAGAACAACGGCAGAGCCGTGGCAGCCGTATCCTGGGCCGTAAAAGCCCCATGCTGAAACAGTACCCGCAGCAAGGGATAGCGGAGCACGATCATACCTACGGAAACCGGTACCGTCAGGAAGATAATCATGCGCACGGCGCTGGAATTGATCTCCCTAAATCTCTGCCAGTTCTTCAAAGCTGCCTGCTCAGCCAAGGTTGGAAATGCGGCTACTGCCACCGCCAACGCAAAAATCCCCACCGGCAGCAAATACAGGCGGTAAGACCACTGAATCGCTGTGATGCTCCCCTGAGGAAGGGAAGACGCCAGATTGGCGCTGACGATGACTTGAAGCTGGTTTATGGTATAACTGATTATGATGGGCAAAGCCAACGCAGTAATCTTACGCACTCCGGGATGATGCCAGTCAATAAGCGGATAATACCTTAGCCCTACTTTCTTCAAAGCCGGAATCTGGACTGCAAAGTTTACAGCCGCTCCGCCTACTACCCCAAAGGCAAAGCCTGAAATGCTTTCCGGGCGGTTGGGGTCAGAGAAAACAATGCCAAATAGGATAATACAGACGTTATAGAGAACACTTCCCAAAGCAGAGGGCCAGAAAACCTTATACGAATTCAAAACCCCCATGGTGAGCCCGCTTAAAGCCAAAAGCAGGGGCTGAATCAAGATAATCCGGGTTAAGCCCGTAGCGAGTTCCATATCCTCTTGGTTAAATCCCGGCACTTGCATCCGGACAAACACAGGGGTAAAGAGAAGTCCCAGGATTATTAGTACACTTAAACTGATAAATAAAATATTGACGACAGAGCTAACCACGCGCCAAGCTTCTTCTTCTCTGCCCTTGGCCAGGTATTCGGACAACACAGGAATAAAGGCAGCGCTTAAGACGCCGCCCACCAAAAGCCAATATATCAAATCCGGAAGATTGAACGCGGCAAAATAGGCATCGGTTGCGCCCGACTTGCCAAAATAATTGGCGATTAAAGACTCACGCAAAAAGCCCAGAATCCTGGAAAGCAAATTCGCAATCATTAGGAAAGCGGCCGCTTTTGCTACTGAACGGGTAATAGACATGGCTTTATTCCTTCCCCGTTATATCCTAATGGCACCGGACTGTGTCCTGCCCGTCCGCATTATAACATTTTTCGACCTAGTGGAAAAGCAGACCTGGCATTTTCCCTCCTAAGACTTCTTATTTCCATCGTGCGTTCTAAGCCAATCGGCCAAAACAT
>DAHVVW010000287.1 GCA_027357125.1 Clostridiales bacterium | reverse complement strand
ATGAAATCCTTAAAGGGCCCGGAAGATACCCGGACATTTTCATCAACGGCAAAATTAATCTTGGTACGAGTCTCTTCAAGCCCCATCTGGCGCATAATAATTAAAACCTCGTGCTGCAAGAGCGGGATTGGTTTGGCACCCGTCCCGACAAAGCCGGTAACTCCCGGGGTATTGCGTACGACATACCAAGAGTCATCCGTCATTTCCATTTCTACCAGCACATATCCAGGAAAGACCTTGCGCTTAGTGATTTTTTTCTTCCCGTTCTTGATTTCGATTTCATCCTCCATCGGCACCAGAACGCGAAAGATTTTATCCTCCATATTCATGGATTCAACACGCTTCTCTAAGTTGGTCTTTACCTTGTTTTCATAACCGGAATACGTATGGATTACATACCAATTCTTAGCCATCTTTTATCTGGGAACCCCCTTGCAGTAGGCCCCAACCCTCCTATGGATTATTGAGAGCCTCATCCATAGACCCTGGAGAAGGCTGCAGACAGCCCGCTATCAACAATCCAAAGCAGAAAAGCCACAATCGCCACGGAGACAAATACAACTCCGGTATAAGTAAGCAATTGTTGCCGGTTTGGCCAATGAACCTTTTTTAATTCACTCCAAGCCCCATTCAAATAATCTTTGGTTTTGATTGTTGTGCTTTGGGCATTTGCCGGTTTCTTTACTGCGCCCATGACATCACATCCTTATAAACATCGGTGTCCTGCGAAAACCAACAACGCTTCCTGGCGTACAATATAACTGGCGCAAAAAAAAATAACTATTTGGTTTCTTTGTGGACAGTTTGGGTCTTGCAGAACTTGCAGTACTTCTTGACTTCCAAGCGGTCAGGATTGTTTTTCTTATTCTTCATAGTAGAATAATTGCGTTGTTTACACTCTGTACAAGCCAAAGTTATTCCAACCCGCATTTCAACGAACACCTCCCCGGGCACTTGCAGGCTTCTGATATTTAGCACATTGCTCATAATAATTTAGCACAAGATAGTCACAATGTCAAATAAGAAAAAGACAGCCTAGCCGTCTTCGTATTGGTGGGCAGGGATGGATTCGAACCACCGTACCTTTCGGAACAGATTTACAGTCTGCCGCCTTTAACCACTCGGCCACCTGCCCATATTCACCTAAATCGCGCTAACAGATTAGCACATATAACCCTTGGGCGCAAGAGCTGATATGTATTTTCAATCTTCCTCTTTAATCCAACAGCATTTAGCCATCGCGCCGTTCCAAATAGCGTTCGAGCTTCCTTTTGACCCGTTGAAGCGCGTTATCGATCGATTTGACATGACGCCTTAGGTCTACGGCAATCTCCTGATATGATTTTCCTTCAAGGTAAGCCATTAAAACTTTCCACTCTAACGAACTGAGAATTTCGCCCATCTTTTCTTCGATATCGTCGAATTCTTCCCTGCTGATAATTAGTTCTTCCGGATCGGTAATTCTGGTTCCGGAAATCACATCAAGCAAAGTGCGGTCAGAATCCTCGTCATATATGGGCTTATTTAATGAGACATAAGAATTGAGCGGAATATGCTTTTGCCGGGTTGCAGTTTTAATCGCCGTAATGATTTGTCTGGTAATGCACAGTTCAGCAAAGGCGCGGAACGATGAAAGCTTATCCCCGCGAAAATCGCGGATAGCTTTATAAAGTCCAATCATTCCCTCTTGAATAATGTCCTCACGGTCGGCACCGATTAAAAAATAAGAACGAGCCTTTGCTCTGACGAAGTTTTTATATTTGTTAATTAGGTATTCCAGTGATGCAGCATCGCCTTCTTTGGCCAGTTCGACAACCTCTTCATCGATAAAGGTATCGAGTAATTCGCACCCTTCTGGAAGTTCAGGTTGGGCATTAAGACTCAATCAAATCCCCCCTGTTTCTTGGCTAATCAGAAAGTATAACTTTCAGGGCGCATAAGTGCAACTAAGGCTTGGCGCAGCCAAGTTTTCTTTAGGATGAAGATGGTGCATTCCCGTTACTTCCTTGTCCGCAGGACATTCTAATTATAACTGACGGCTAAGATTAGCGTCAAGGCGAACTTTTAGAGGTTCTGTCGCTGCCGTAAAGCTTCATACAGCATAACTGAGCCCGCTACACTGGCATTGAGGGAACTGACCTTGCCCAGCATCGGGATGCTTACAATCTCATCACATGTCTCCCGCACCAGACGGCTCATTCCCTGACCCTCACTCCCAATGACCAATACTCTGGATCCTGTAAGATCAGCACTGTAAATATCTGTGCCGCCAGCCTCTGCTCCCGAAACCCAACAGCCCTCTTCTTTCAGCTCGCGTAGGCTCTGAACCAGATTGCTCACCCTTGCCACCAGTACATGCTCCAAGGCCCCCGCCGAAGTTTTGGCCACAATTGCAGTCAAGGCCACATTGCGCCGCTTCGGAATTATCACCCCATGCGCCCCCACGGCATCTACAGTCCGCAGGAGTGCTCCCAGGTTATGCGGGTCTTCAAGCCCATCCAGGGCTAGAATAAAAGGCTCCTCCTGGCGCGTGCGAGCCAATTCAATAATATCTTCCACCTTGGCATATTCGCGGGCTGCGATGTAAGCCATAATCCCCTGGTGCTTAGCCCCTTCCGTAACCCTGTCCAGAACCTGGCGGTCTACCAACTGAAAAGGAATCCCACGGTTACGCAAACTGTTGATAAGATCATGACTGCGCCGATCCTCTCCTTCTTTTTGGATCAGGACCTTATTTACCGGTTTCCCGCTCTCGATCAATTCTCGGACAGGATTTCTCCCGTACACTATTTCTTCGTTCATGGCTACACTCCCAGAATCTTTTTAAGCCAGGGCTCCCTTTCCAGCAAAAGCCCAGCCATCCTTTGCATCATCTCTTTTATCTCCCACTGGGCTCCCGGTGTCAACACCCTCTTCTCATACACATCCAGAAAAGAACGCAAATTCAGAGAAGTAACAAAATTAGTCCCGGCTGACCCTGGCAAGACAAAGCGGGCATCCTCTTTTTTCACGCCCAGGCTTAATAAGCGGTCATAGACCTCTTGGGCTTGCCCCATGGCTTTGCTGAATTCTTCCCGGACTGCAGGGTTTTGCATAATTTCCGGCGGCACCACAAAGTCGAACAGACTGCCGCTCTTTTTCCCGGACTGCTCTGACACATAACGCTGGCTTTGCACGGAGAGACTTACCCCAATGCGATGCCGTGAATACTGAGCCAAAAGAGTCCTGGAAACATCTCTCACCGCGAAAGTCATCGTGCAATGCTCCAGCACGCTTAAATGCCTGCTTTTTAGGATATGCTCAGCTATCCTTAGCATCTCATCTGTCGATGGTTCCTGTTCCATCAATTCAATGGGGGACATCGGGCTGTAACATGTCCGCGCTGCCACCCAGATGCTTTT
>DAHVVW010000286.1 GCA_027357125.1 Clostridiales bacterium | reverse complement strand
AAAAATCCTAAAAGAATGCAAGAGAAATCTACTGACTACTGACTACTGAGTACTGAGTACCTTATCACAACAAAGACTCCTGATGTTGAAAGATATACAGCCAGCAGAACGGTAGGAGAAATCCCGGCAGGCGATGCCGGGGTATGAGGTTGCAGCGAATTATGGTAGCAGCTGGAGGAGGTTTATTTAAGAGAGAGATAACTAAAGGAGGTTATATTATGCTGCGTGAACCCATTGAGCAACTGCTCCACGGTCCGCTTGAATTTACCAAGGATATTCAGTTCCCCGATCCGAAAGATTTGCGTATTTATGATTCGACCTTAAGAGATGGGGAGCAAATGCCGGGTGTGGCTTATACCCCGGAGCAAAAGCTGGAAATCACTAAAATGTTGAGTGAGATCGGCGTTCATATTATCGATATCGGTTTCCCGGGAGTGTCTGCCTCTGAGCAAAAGGCTCTGCGCCTGATTATGGAAGCTAAACGTCGCGGAGAATTGCGGCCGGACTTGGAGATTGTGGTGATGTGCCGCTCCAATCACCGGGATATTGATGCGACCCTGGAGGTGCTGCAGGAGATCAACATTGCCGCCGAAGAGGTCACATTCTTTATCTTTACTACGGCTTCCGATCTCCACAACAAGTACAAAATCGGGAAAACCTTGCTTCACCGCGAGGGCATTTCAGAGGACGAATGGCTGGAGCGCCCGCTTGAGTGGTACCGCGAAGCAAATATTCTCATGATGGAAGATGCCATCAGGTATGCCCGTGCTAAAGGAGTAAAATACATTGAATTCGGCGGGGAAGACGGCTCGCGGGCTGATATCGACTATATCATCGAACTGCATAAGCGCGGCCTAGCGGCAGGCGGCACCCGGCCATCCTTCCCGGACACGGTGGGTACACTCTCACCCGAAGCCAGCGAATTCTATACCTCCCGCCTGGTGAAGGCAGTTCCGGAAGCCCCGCTCTTAGTCCACTTCCACAATGATTTTGGGCTCGGCAGTTATAACACGATTGCGGCGATCAAGAATGGAGCCAAAGCTTTCTGCACTACAGTGGCCGGCTATGGGGAACGCGCCGGCAACGCCCCGCTGCATGAAGTGGTGGTAACCCTCAAAGTCCTATATGATATTGAAATTCCGGGATTCAAGTACCACTTGCTGAAGGATCTCTACCGTTTGGTTGAAAGCTATTCAGGGATTCCGGTACAGGCCCACGCCCCGATTATCGGACCCCAGGTCTTCACCCATGAAAGCGGGATCCATACCGCAGGGGTCTTGATTGACCGCCGCATTTATGAGGCGATTCCGTCTGAACTGGTCGGGCAGCAGCAGCGTTTTGTTTACGGTAAACACTCCGGCGGCCAGATTATTGAGTTTGCCTTAAAGCGAATGGAGAAAGAGCTCAATGATGCCGGAGTTAAAGTTACCCCTGAACTGATAGACAAAGCAACGGCAGAGATGAAACGTCTGCGCGAAGCAAAGGCCTCAACAGACCTTTTGCAAAAGCTCATTCATATTTACCATAAAACCCTGGATTCAATTGGACTAACAGACAAGGACTTGTTTGAAACAGCAGTGCGCATCAGTAAAGAGCTGGAACAGGGAGCGTAATCGAGGTTCGAGGTTCGATGTTCGAAGTCAAAGGCAAGAGGTTGAGGTCGGAAAGAAAAGAGAAGAGGAAGGATAGAGGTCGGAAGTCAGGAGTTAGAGGTAAAGCCGAGGGCGGGATTTATACAGAGCAAAAGTAGGCGTATTTACGCTGAACGAATGTAGAGAAAAGGCTAGGAATGTAAGACCTAAAGTTTAGGCAACTCCTGGCCTTTTTGCTTTTTACCACAATCTTGTAACAGGTTAAACTTTTGTTTTCCATACGAGTTACCTTCATGTGTCGACCGTTGAGCGCTTCCTTTTGTCAATTGGTTGCATTTTTGAAGGATGTTATTCCGCATTGGCGAATTATGCAGAAAGATTTGCAGGAGAGGGGATTCCGCTCCAAGTTTAATCAAACGTCCGGCGGTTGAGGATTCTGTGATTGGGAGTGAAGTATTGTGAACACAGAAAAGGATGGAGATATCGGTTGCCCTCATTATAGGCAGGAAACTGTTTGCCCCATTAAAGCAGATAAGTGTCCATGTCCCGGCAGGAAAACGCGGGTAAGCGTTACTGCCGTACAGGAAAGGGAATGCAAGAAATGGGCCCATGAACTCCATGACGGGTTAGCCCAAATTATTGGCGGGCTGAATTTGGAGGTGGAAGCCTTAATCCAATCCGTCGGTCGCATGGAAACCAAAGAGTTAATAAGTGAATTAGCTTCAATCCGGGATGAACTGAAGTTTTGCCAATATACCATTCGTGAGATCATTGAGGATCTGCGCAGCCCCTATGTTTCAAGCGGTTTATTGGAATCCTTGAAAAAAATGCTTGATAAAATGAGCACTCAGTTTGAAGTAGAGGCTAATTTGCCAGATAAACTTGAAGGGATTAGCTTGCTCGTTCAAATTGACTTGTTTCGAATCGCCCAAGAAGCCTTAATTAATGTAAAGAAATATTCACAAGCCACCAAAGTGAAAGTTGATATAAGTTTGCACGATGATTTTTTGGATTTGTGCATTTCTGACAATGGTTGTGGGTTTGAGCCGATTATTCTTGAGCTTGAATTGCAGAAAAAGTCCCAGCGTTTTGGCCTGCTTTCCATGAAAGAGAGAACGGAAATCCTGGGCGGGGTGTTTATGTTGATCACAGCCGTTAATGAAGGAACGGCCATTAAGGCCACTATACCGAAAGTAGGGATTATGGGGAGTGGTATCAAATGGATGTTATCAGAGTGGTAATAGCAGATGACCACCCGATTTACCGTAAAGGTTTGAAAGCCGCTTTGCAAACCTTTACGGACATTAAAATTATCGGGGAAGCGCATAGTTGTCAAGAATCACTGTTTTTAGTTGGACAAGAAAAGCCGGATGTCCTCTTGCTCGATGTGAGGCTGCAAGAAGAAAACAGTCTGACAAAAGTGACCAGAATTAAAGAGATTTGTCCGCGCACCAAGGTTATTACGCTCACCGCCTATGGGGATCAACATATAATTATGATGGCAATTCGTTTTGCAGTGCATGGCTTTTTGCTCAAAGACGCGGGCATTGAGGAACTTGTCCAGTGCATACGCGCCGTAAACACCGGAAAATTCTATCTGGATCCAACGGTCACCGAAATTGTTTTTATAGCGTTGCAGAAGTTCTTAGACCATGATATTTCCACTCCCACTGCCGTGGACGAGGCTATTCTATCCCCCCGGGAAAGAGAAGTCTTTATCCTGGTGCGGGCTGGTTTATCAAATAAAAAAATAGCGGAGCATTTATCAATCTCCGCAAATACGGTGGATAACCACCTGGTTAACATTTACAGAAAAT
>DAHVVW010000285.1 GCA_027357125.1 Clostridiales bacterium | reverse complement strand
TACCATCCTCTGTTACCTATTTACTATCCTGGACTTTTATGAGGTTTGAAATTAACTTTGCTAATGCAGTGGCTATGGGCGCTGCTGCTGGAGCAGGCGGAATTGGCTTTGATCTGTTTATGGCCAGTGGATTTTATTTTGATCTGCAGGAAGTAGGGCTTATCACCTATCTGATTTTAGCAGTTGCAGTGGTCTTAGAGTTCTTCTCGACAAATATGAAATCTAAAATTCTGGCAACACGTTAGGCTATTATCTGTGTCTATTCCGCTATCAGGTTTAACTTCTAAGCTCTTGGAGGGAGTTCATCATGATTGATTTGCACGTACACACCAGAACATCAGATGGTTCACTGTCCGCCAGGGAGGTCATCGGGCTCGCAAAGGAAAATGGCATCACACACATGGCCATTACGGATCATGATACCACCAAAGGGCTAAAAGACGCGCTGGATCTTGGAACTGAGATCGGGGTTAAGATCATACCGGGCATTGAAATATCTGCTTATGATTTTACCAGAAAGAAAAAAGTGCATATCCTCGGGTTAAACATCGAACCAGAGCATCCAGCGCTCACAACCCTGTGCACATCCCTTGTCCAGAATAGAAATCAGGCCTCGTTTGACACAGTTAAAAGTCTGATCGCTGTGGGGTATGATCTTTCGTGGGAGGATGTTCAGAAGTATGCTGAAGGGGGAACAGGAGTTTATAAACAGCATATCATGCATGCTTTGCTGGACCAAGGCTATTGTGAGAGCATTTACTGTGACCTTTATAAAGCGCTTTTTACGCAAATATCTTTGGAATACGTGGACGCCGGCACTGCAATTCAGGCTGTCAAAGAAGCAGGAGGGATTGCGGTGCTGGCACACCCAGGGCTTATGAATAATTTTGAGGGGATTGATGAATGGGTAGACTTAGGGCTTAGAGGAATTGAAGTGTTTCACCCCAGTCATAACAAAGACGCGATTGAACTGTCCTTAAAACACGCTCGTAAACACAATCTGATCACTACCGGAGGATCAGATTTTCATGGTTTTTATGGGGAAATTCCGGTTGAACTGGGATGCCGGGAACTGGGAGAAGAATGCATCCGCGAACTGAACATAATAAAAGAGCAGAAGGAGTGTTGTTTTTGCAAAAGGTGTACGTCTTAGATTCCAGTGTGTTGCTCCATGATCCGGGTGCTCTCTTTAACTTTGAGGATAATGAAGTAGTAATCCCGTATGCAGTGCTTGAGGAACTGGAAAATAAGAAACAATCTCTAACTAATGTGGGACGGGAAGCCCGTGAAACCATCCGCAATCTTGACCGGCTCAGGCAAGACGGTCAGCTGGCCCAAGGCGTAAAGTTAAGTGGCGGAGGAAGTCTACGGGTGGAACTGAATCACACCTCAAGCCATGTTTTGCCTCTGTTTTCCGACCTTACGCTGGTCGACAACCGTATTTTGGCTGTGTGTCTCAACCTGGCACAGGAAGAAGAACGGCCGGTGATTTTGGTGACCAAGGATATTGCCATGCGCGTAAAGGCGGATGCAGTGGGTGTCTTAACCCAGGATTATTACAATGATAAAGTTGAGTTGCCGGTGCTGGCAGAGGAAGTACTTTCAATTCCCTTGGATGACTCTGATGTGAATGTGCTTTACAAAGAGGGACGGATGCCGTTAATCCAACCCGTTGCCCCGAATAGTTGTATTAAAGGCGTGCTGCCGGACGGTAGTGTGTTGCCGTTAATCGCCTCTCCCACTGGAGAAGATTTTATCTATTCCGCAAAAACCAGCAAGAAAGCCACCTGGGAGATAATGCCCAAGAACATAGAACAAAGCTGGGCTCTTGAGTTCTTGAACAATCCTGAGATCAGGTTGGTCAACCTGATGGGTTCTGCTGGCACGGGGAAAACTATCCTAGCGTTAGCCAGCGGCTTGGAACAGACAGTTCACCAAGAAAGCTACACCCGGCTTCTCTGTGCCCGGCCGATTGTACCCTTTGGCAAGGACATCGGGTACCTCCCTGGCGAAAAAGAGCACAAGGTTCGCCCCTATATGCAGCCGATTTATGATAACCTGGAGCTTCTTCTCCGTCCGAAACGCGACAGAGAGCGGGAGAAAGCGAATGATAGCCTTGTTGACAGTGCAATCGAACTATTAAAGAAGAAAGGACAGCTCGAAATCGAGATTCTGACCTATATACGGGGTCGCAGTATTCCTAATCAATTTATTATTATTGACGAGGCTCAAAACCTCTCTGCCCATGAAATTAAGACCATTATCACCCGGGCCGGCGAGGGTACAAAGATAGTACTGTGCGGGGATCCGGATCAGATTGATCATCCCTATTTAGACAAACAAAGCAATGGGCAAGCCTTGGTGGCTTCCCGTCTGCAAGGGAAGTCCTTTTATGGACAAGTTCGTCTTGTTCAGGGAGAGCGGAGTGAGTTGGCAACGCTGGCTGCCGATTTGTTGTAGGGAATAATTATAGTGGTTAATTAAATAGTGGATCCGAATTCATCTTCGAGTAAGTCTTCTATTTCATCTTTCGTGATGCGCCCTAGCTCTTTCACATAACCGTCTTCTGACCAAGCGAGAAATTTTTCATACTCTAAAACCGGTTCCTCCCAATAGAACTTAGAGAAGGAAAACCAGATCTCTTTCGCTTTGTCTTCGGGTTCATAGCGCAGAAGATAGTGTTCGGCCGCGTCGAGCTTGCTTTGGAAAAAGACACATTTCCCGGTCACAACGAGAATGACGCGCGCATCTTCATATTCCTGGCTTACGAACTGAAGGGTAAACGCTTGCAGCAGGGCGCTTTGGTCGGCAGGAGTCTGCTCGCTGGGAGAGTTCCCTTGATTCCAGGTAAACTCAAGTTCGCGCACGTCGGATGCTTCCATGCCTTCGGCCAGTTCCTCCAAGCGTCTTGCTACGGCAGCGGGGATAGTGTATTCCCGGCAGGACTCATCTTTACAGTGATATACGGGAACCCGGTGGATCTTGCCGACTCCCTGAGCAAGATCGATCGGGAGCGTGTGCACGGCGAGGTAGCCCACGTCACCACATCCACAAGTATCTAAAGGTTCAAGTATTTCCTCAGGAAACAACTCAACTACACCCCTTTTAACTTCATCTAAGTAGATCGCCCTCGAACACTCCTGCAGTGTTCAATATTTGCAAGCCGAATCCCTTCGCTAAGAATTTTAATCCAGTTATTACATTAAATCTTGCCATTTAACACAAACTTTACACAAAGATAATATGTCCTTAACTTAAGTATGGTAAATTTACTTCTGGACAAAGGAATATTAGAAACAAGGAGGAAAACTCAAGTGTTTGGAAAGAAAGGCAAGATTTTAACCGGAATATTAGCCGGGGTGTTGGCGGTCTCTCTAGCTGGTTGTGGTCAACAAGCCCCCAGCGGACAAGGCGG
>DAHVVW010000284.1 GCA_027357125.1 Clostridiales bacterium | reverse complement strand
CCATTTTTCACGTCACTGCCCGGGGGAATCACGGACACTTTGGCTGTGGTCATGATTGTAACTTATAAAAAAGGAACACCGCAGAAATTTGATTATCTGGGTGCCCTGACTTCGTTTATCTTCTTAATTTACGCTTCTGCTTGGCCTCAGCTATGGCCAGGATTGGGGAAAAGCTCATAACCCATTCTTTTCCAGTCGTCCGGACAGCAGTTTTTTACCGCAGACCTAAATTTTTGGCTAATGGGCCATTGAACTTCTGACCAGTGCTCCTGACCAAACTTTTTTAAATCCAATTTCAAGTGCCAAGTGTTTGTAAAACTCAAATTTTTCCGGACTAATATATTCCGTAACGGGGATTTGCGTCCTGGTGGGTTGAAGATACTGACCCAGTGTCAGCACCGTACACCCTGCTCCCCAAAGTTCCCGCAAAACTGTTATTACCTCATCTTCCCGTTCCCCTAACCCAAGCATTAGGCCGGATTTAATTGGAATCTCGGGACAACTTTCCCGGACCCTGGCAATAACGATTAAGGAACGGCTAAAAGCAGCTCCGGCCCGCACCGAAGGATACAATCTCGGCACAGTCTCCAAATTGTGGGCAAACATATCGGGTTTGGCCATTAATACCGTTTTAATGCTTGCTTCCGCTCCTTGAAAATCCGGAACAAGCACTTCTACCTCCGCGATTCCGCCATTTTTTAAAAGCCTGACCGTTTGGGCAAAGTACCCGGCACCCCCGTCTTCCAGATCATCTCTGGTGACTGAGGTTACGACCACTCTTTGTAAACCCATCTGGCGGGCGGCACCGGTGATCCGGAACGGTTCGCCCGGATCGGGAACATCCGGTTTTCCTTTGCCCACGGCACAGAAAGAGCATCTTCTGGTACAAACCGTACCCAGAATTAAAAAGGTGGCTATTCCCTGGGAAAAACATCCTCCCACATTTGGACATAAACCTTCTAAACAGATTGTATGAACATTAGCATGGGATATCAGTTCAATGGTAGCTTGATGCTCCGGCAGAGACGTTATGACTGTTAATTTGTCCTGTTTGCGTGTGGGGACACTGCTGCTCACTCTGGCAACTCCGCCTTTATTTATTTTCCGGGAAAACCTTTTCCGCCGGGGGCATTTCTTGGGGCATTTCGATCAATTCCAGTAA
The DNA here is from genome assembly GCA_027357125.1 of Clostridiales bacterium. Taxonomy (GTDB): domain Bacteria; phylum Bacillota; class Desulfitobacteriia; order Desulfitobacteriales; family Desulfitobacteriaceae; genus Paradesulfitobacterium. Next base: position 2,255 of record DAHVVW010000284.1, on the reverse strand, counting down.
AGTACCAAGGTTGTTTTCCGTGTCGAAGTATGCTGCCGCACCATCTCCTTCACGTCCGAATCCATAGGCACCGGAAATCTCCTTGTAACCCAAAGTGTGCATTACTGCGGCCGCCTGCTCTAAACTTGGAACAAAGACTCCCAAATGCTGAAGGCCTTCTCCTTTTTGGTCCAGGAAATCCTGGTGAGGAGTTGAACCGGATAGCGGCTGCAGTAACTCAATCAGCAGAGGGCCGACTTGAGCCATCGCAATTTTTAAAGCAAAAGCGGATGGTTCACCATGATAGGTCAGCTTTTTAGCCCCAGGCCCAAACGTAAATATCTGCCATGGGCCAATGCCGAACTCCTTCCAGTAACGTTCTACGGATACGTCGATATCTTTAACGACGATCCCAATTTGATGTACTGCTTCGAGATTAAGTTTTGGTGGATTTAACATTCATTGTACCTCCCATTCCGTATGAAGTAAGAGAAAATGACTCGTAACCAAAGACTTGGATAAAGATTTTAATGACATCTTCAACAACCCCCTGAAAGTCCGGCGCCTGCTTTAATTCATTTTCCATGGAGGTCATCGCACACCCTTTTATGCCACAAGGGTTAATCAGTTTAAATCCTTCCTGGTTATGCCAAACATTTAAGGCCATCCCATGCATGGTTACCCATTTCTTGACTTCGACACCGAAAGAGGCTATTTTCGATGGCCCAACCCAGATACCCGGCCATCCTGATTTTCGTTCGGCCTGGATTCCATATCCGGATAATAATCGGATCCCAACTTCCTCAACAAGCCGGCAATAATGATGAAGATCCCGCCCGTAACGTTTCAGGTTCACGATTGGATAAATGAGCAGTTGCCCTGGTCCATGATAGGTGATTTGGCCGCCCCGGCCCACCTCGAAGATCTGAATACCCTGCCCGGTGATCTCAGATGCAGGTAAAAGCAAATCATTGCGGTTGCTGCTGCGCCCTAAAGTAATGACCGGCCAGTGTTCAGTCAAGATCAGAGTGTCGGGGGCTTCACCCTGAAGATTCCGGTCATGAATTTCTTGCTGGCGTCTTAAGGCATCTTCATAGTAGGTCCGCCCCCATTGATAAACCTTTAGATTATTCATGGCATTAATTTTTCCTAATAAATAATAGTTCCGCCGTCAATATTAATTGTCTGGCCTTTTAAGCTGATCGAAACCGTTTTTTCAGTTTCTTACTTAATATAGCTTTAATTTCTCAATGAAATTTTTTACTTCCTGATTGAACCTTTCCGCGGCTTCGATATGCGGGCAATGACCGCAATTTTCATACACTGAAAGCTCCCCATGCGCTAACAATTTAGAGGCTTTGATCCCGTGACTGAGCGGGGTAATCCGGTCTTGTTCTCCCCAGATTACTAACGACGGCAGACTGAGTTCGGCCAATTGCCCGCTGATATCAGCCTTCTGTCCGTCTTCCGTGAATAGATTCTCCACCGCTGATTTCAGCGCTGCTAAGGCGCCAGGTTGTTGCCGTAAATTAAACATTTCTTGAATAGTTCCAGGATAAATATATTGGGGATCATGGAAAAGCAGCTCAAGCAAGTTCCTGATTCCCGCTTTATCAACGGAATTCACGACAGCAGGCCTCAAGTCCGCGGCTACCTCCCGGCCCAAACCGGCGCTGTCTTCTAAAATTAAGCCTAATACCTTTCCTGGAAGCTTGTGCGCAAATGCGGCGGCTATTTCACCCCCCAGAGAGTTACCCAGGAGAATACAGCGCTCAATGCTCAGATAATCCAGGAATTCACCCAGGAAGTTTACGTAAAATTCCAGAGTATAGTCTGTTACCGGTTTGTCACTCAGACCTGCTCCCGGGAGATCAGGGGCCAATACCCGGAACTGGTCCGCCAGGAAAAAAAGATTCGGTTGCCACGCCGAACAGGAAGCTCCCAGCCCGTGCAATAAAACCAAGGGCAAACCATTGCCTATATCCAGGTAATGGACTATCAAATCCCCCACAGGCAGAAACCGGCTGCCCGGCCAACCCGTTTGTTGCGCCATGTAAGTTTGGATATCTTCCACGGTGATGCGAGTTTTGTTTTTTGGTTCAATTTGGCTAATATCGATGCTTCTTTTTTGGGCAAGACTGCGGGCGGCCGGTGTGATTGCTTGTTTAACGGCACGGTCAACAGGTTTGGCAATTGATTCTGCGAGGGCCGGGTTCGGATCAACCTGTTGCTTGGTGGTAGAACCGTTATCCGGGAATGGCAATTCTCCATCCCAT
>DAHVVW010000283.1 GCA_027357125.1 Clostridiales bacterium | reverse complement strand
AGGCAGCTCTGCGATCAAGGCACCGGACGCCGTCAAGGCATCCACCTTGCTCTGGAATGTCCCTTTGCCTCTTTCGATAATCGCACCGGCATGGCCCATGCGTTTTCCAGGCGGCGCGTTCTTGCCGGCGATATAGGCAATGACAGGCTTGCTCATCTCTTTGATATAGAGAGCTGCCTCTTCTTCCGCATTGCCGCCGATTTCTCCAATCAACACCACTGCCTTAGTCTCAGGATCGCTTTCAAATCTCTGTAGCATGTCGATGAAAGATAAGCCGACGACACGGTCTCCGCCCATTCCCACGACGGTGGACTGGCCATAACCTGCTTCAGTTAAATTGGCCACAATTTCATACGTAAGAGTGCCGCTGCGGGCCACAATCCCGACCGGGCCGGGCCGAAAATACTGGTCAGGCGGGATCCCAACCTTGCTCTTGCCGGGAGAAATAATCCCAAACGTATTAGGCCCGATGAGCACAGCTCCCTGACGGCGGGCAAATTCTACCATTTCCATTTCTTCGTGTACCGGAATGTGCTCCGTAATCGCCACCACCACTTTAATTCCGGCATCCATCGCTTCCATAGCGGCATCTTTGGCCAAGCGCGCGGGCACGAACAGGCACGAGAGGTTGGCACCGCACGCTTTAACCGTTTCAGCCACGGTGTCATACACCGGTACTCCCTCGATTTTCTGACTACCTTTACCAGGAGTTACCCCTGCCACGACCTTGGTTCCGTAGGCGAGCATGCGCTTGGTATGAAAAATTCCCTGCTGGCCGGTGATCCCCTGAAGCACGACCCGGGCCGTTTCATCTAATATGACTGCCATTCCTTCACCTCCTCTCAGGTAAGCTTGGCCAGCTCGACCACTTTCATGGCAGCCTCGTTCATGGATTTATAAGCATCTATCCCGCATTCGCGCAGAATCTTAAGCCCTTCTTCCTGGTTTGTCCCCACTAACCGGATAACCACCGGTACGTCTATTCCTTTTTCCGCCTTCACCTGGGCAAAGGCAGCTGCCACATCATCGCAGCGTGTGATCCCGCCGAAGATGTTGATAAAGATCGCTTTAGGTTTACTTACGAGCAAGATTTCCAGAGCCTTGGCCGTGGCCTCCGTATTGCTGCCACCGCCGGCATCGAGGAAGTTAGCCGCCCGACCGCCGTGATATTGAATCGCATCAATTGTCCCCATGGTAATCCCGGCTCCATTGGCCATAATCGCAATATCCCCATCTAGTTCGACATAAGAGAGCCCAATAGCATGGGCCTGTTTTTCAAAATCTGTACGCTCTTCTACACTATCTATTACTCGGCCTTTGGGAACCGGCAAGCCATAGGAGCCAAATATTTCTTTTCCCATGTACTCATATAATTTCAACCTTATCCCCCCTTTCCTGTCTGCCTTTTCCATAGAGCAATCTTTGTACCAATCTTCCGACCCTAGACCTCAATTGCTAAATCTGGTACCTGAAGGCACTATTTTGAAGGTTAAGTGGCTAATCATTCCCGTAAATAAAAAATAGCACTCTTCGTTCATACGAAGAGCGCTATTCAAAAGCTGAAACACAATGTTTCAATCTTAAAACCTCCGACCCTTAAGAGCTTAAAAGTGAGTAAATGCATTTCATTTTTGAGACAGCAAGTTTACTGGTCATCCGCATAGATCCTTTTCTCTCCTTCAAGTTTGCGAATTTCCTGCACATCCTGCGTAACTTCCACAACTCCTCGGTACTTGCCTTCTTTATCCCTAACGGCAAAGTACTGGATATAAACGAATTTCCCGTTTAGCTGAATCCAGAAATGGGCGGCATTCCGCTTACCGCTCCGGAAATCTTCCACAATCTTTTTAACAATATGCACACTGTCAGGCGGATGGCAATTTTGCACATTGCGCCCGATAATAGCTTTCGAACGCTGGAAAATCCGCTCTTTCCCCAAGGAAAAATAACGGACTGTGTCATTTTCATCCACGAATGTAATATCCAGCGGCAGATTATCGAAAATCAGGCTGATCTGATCCAGGGTCAGCGCCCCGGTCTCAAAGGCCAGAGGCTCTCCTATTCCCTTGTCCACGCTTTCGGCCCTCTGAGGTTGATAAGTACCGGAAGCGGCTGCTTCCGGTGGCACGGCAGCAACCCAACCCTGATCAGGCTCTACCAGATACCCGATCTCTGCACTTTGGTCAACAACTGCGGCCCATTCCCCTTCGCTTAACGTTTCCAGACTCATTGGGAACAAGATATTCTCTTCTTTGTAGATCATATCCTCAATGGCCTTGAGGAGCGGCTGGGCAGTTCTCTCGGCGATATTCCGTAGAATAGCGGTGTCAATCTCCCCAGCCTGGGACAAAGTATTCTCCACTTCTTTAAGCTGTGCCCGAATGTCATCATGAATTGCCCACATTACCTTAGGTGGGCCGCTTACTCCATGTTTCTCCAGATAAGCAAAGAGAATGTTTTCTTTGCGGCTGTAATGTTTCTCAATCTCGGACAACTGCTCGTGCAGATCTTGCCAATCTTTGAGCATCGTACTTAATTCCTGCGCGGACGAAGCTTTTAAGACCCGTTCAAGCACCGGTTTATACTCTCCGATCACCGCGGTAATTGCTTTATTCTCTTTGCGAAAAGTATGTACCGGATGTCCGCCCTGTTCTTCCGGTCGTTCTTGTTTGTCCAACCCCTCTTGGAATACAGCAACATGCACATCACAGAGAGATTTAACCTCTGATTCAGGCAAACCCTCATGAATTAGCTCCTGTTCGAGTTGCGCAATTTCCGTGGCGCCTACATCGGAAAGCAGATCGCGAAAACGTTCTTTCAATTCCTCCGGACTTTGCTGGCGGTGGATGTCCCGGATAATCTCCTTTAAGGTTTCACGCCTCTGTCTTCTCTCATCTTGAATTGCAAAGCCCATACTTTCGAGCCTTTTTTTAACCTCAGTAAGTGAGAGGCCATTACGCTCAATTCCTTCAATAATCGTCACCTTGCGGCCCAAGGTTTTGCGCAAGAGCGCGTTGCCTGCCTCGGCTAGCCCCAGTTCTGCAAATACCTCAATCAATTCGGGGTATTCCTCAGTCAAATCATATAATGTCCGATTCAAATCAAGTACCTTATTTTTTACATTCACAGCCATCACCCGTAATATTATGGGCAGGGGGTTTGATCGCTATGCATGCGCGGACAGCGATTAACCGTTAAAATCCAGTGAAAACATATTCTAGCAAAAAGCAAATTGGAAAAATAAGTAGCACACCACAACATATGGAATATACTACCATTAGAACAGGGGGTGCAGCGATGTTCTTCAATAAAAAATCTAATTTTAAATCTCCGCCAAACCAGCCAGACTCTGCCGTTCAGGAGCAGGTGGCAGTACCGGAAACGAATGCATCCGAAGCCGCCGCAAATACAAATTCAACGGGTGTCTTCGGCAAAATG
>DAHVVW010000282.1 GCA_027357125.1 Clostridiales bacterium | reverse complement strand
GGCGGATATCATGAAGCTGGCGATGCTCAAAGTTGAGGAAGGTTTACGCGGCTTGCCGGCGGCTATCCTTTTGCAGGTTCACGACGAACTGGTGCTGCAGGTGGCGCCAGGAGCAATAGAACAGGTGGCGGCTATTATTAAAGAGAATATGGAAAACGCTTTTCCGTTGCGGGTTCCCTTAGTCGTTGATTGTAAAGCGGGATCCAACTGGTACGACATGCAGCCGCTGGCTGACTTATGAGAATAATCCTAACAGCTAAGTAGTCAGGAGTCAGTATTAAGATTCTCAGGGCATTCTGACTCCTGACTCCTGAATTCTGTATACCTAACAAGGAATAAAATACGCAGATGATAAGAGGAAAAAATATGCCAGAATTACCGGAAGTGGAAACTATCCGGCGTACTTTGGCCGGCCATGTGACGGGCAAACGCATTATCGACATCGATTTGCTGTGGCCGGGTGCGGTGCGCGGGTGGCAGGAGCATAATTTTCGCGATATTGTCAAGGGGCGGCAGATTGAGGAAATTGAGCGGCGAGCCAAATACCTCTTGATTCGATTGGACCAAGGGTGGACCTTAATTGCCCATATGCGCATGACCGGGCGTTTGTTGTATTTTCTTCAAGCAACCCCGCCGGAACGCCATACTCATCTGATCATGACCCTGGATCATGGACATTTACACTTTGCGGACCAACGTAAGTTTGGCCGGATCTTGGCCATCCCTACCAAGGAGATTCCTATTTGGCCATCTTTAGCAATCCTGGGGCCGGAGCCTTTGGCTGCAGAGTTCACGGTGGACGTTTTAGCCGAGCGGCTAACCGGCAAAAAAACTAACCTTAAAGCTAAATTGCTTGACCAAACGGTCCTGGCCGGTCTGGGTAATATTTATGCCGACGAGTCCATGTTCAGGGCCGGGCTCTTACCGGAGCGTCCGGCAAATTCTCTCACTTCCGAGGAAATGCGGAGGCTGCACCAGGCTATCCAAGCAGTGCTGCGTGCCGGGATCGAGTCCATGGGTACCTCTTTCCGGGATTACCGGGATGCCAATGGGGAGAAAGGCTCGTTTCAGGAGTTTCTCCAGGTCTATGGACGGGGCGACCAACCGTGTCGCCGGTGCGGACAACACTTGGAGAAGCAAAAAATCGCCGGTCGCACCACCGTCTTTTGCCGCCACTGCCAACACTAGCCGGAACGGTATCAAAAAAACAATGATTAAGATACGATTTTGTTTGGCGCATCAGCCATTCTGATAGCGGTATCTTCTTAGTTTCGTACTTCGAACATCAAACATCAAATATCGATTTAGGTAGGATGTAATAAAACACCATGAGTTTATTATTATGCCGGGACTGCGGCGTTGATGTGGCGGGTGAACCGCTGTTCCGTCAGGTAACCTTTGCGATCGAAAAAGGAGAAAAGTTAGGTCTGATCGGGCCAAACGGGGCCGGCAAGACTACTTTACTGCGGGCATGCCTGGGCGATTGGCCGCTGGAAACCGGAAAAGTCGAGATCAAAGGTAGTTGGGGTTTCCTCCCACAGACCCCGGTTCTCGCTGACGATGGAAATGTGTGGGCCGCGATGCTGGCGGAACGGGCTGATTTGTGCGAGCTAGCCGATCGGTTGCGGACTTTGGAAGAAGAAATAGCAACAAATCAAAACTTGTATGACCAATATGCCGCTGTTACAGAGCGCTTCGAACGGGAGGGCGGGTATGCTCTGGAAGCAACGGTACGTAAAATTCTAGCGGGCCTGGGCCTTGAACAGGAAAAGGCTACGCCAATCTCCCGTTTGAGCGGTGGGCAAAAGACCCGTCTGGCTCTGGCTAAGTTGTTGCTGCGCAGCCCGGATTTGCTGGTACTGGACGAACCCACCAACCATTTGGACTTGGAGGCCTTGGAGTGGTTGGAGGGCTTTCTAAGCGACTATCCGGCTGCGGTGTTAGTCGTATCCCACGATCGCTATTTTTTAGACCGCCTTGTTCAAAAGATCGTGCGCTTGGAAAATGGATATATAAAAACTTATCAGGGAAATTTCTCAGACCATGAGTTACAAAGAGCGCTGGAGGAAAAGTCTCTGGTCAGGGAAACGCAGCGCCAGGTTGACAAGATTGCCCGCCTCGAAGAGTACATCCGGCGGAACCAAGCGGGAGTTAACTCTAAACAGGCCCGTGGCAGGGAAAAACAATTAGAGAAACTTCGGCAAACCGGAAAAAGCTCAAACGGGTTGACGACTGCTAAGGGCTCAGGTGCCAACGGTCCGGCGTCGATGTCCTTTGGCGGCGCGCTCCGCAGCGGTGACCGGGTACTTGATATCCGGAATCTGACGATTTGTTTTGGGACCCGCCTGCTCCTGCAAGGAGTTGACCTCAGCCTGCGCCGGGGTGAGCGCGTAGCCATTTTGGGCAAGAACGGCACCGGTAAGACATCTCTGTTTAAAGCGATTGTCGGACAGGTTCCCCACGGTGGAGAGGTGGGCCTCGGGGCCAATGTGCAAGTGGCATACTATTCTCAAGAACATGAAGACCTGAATCCCAGCGGAACGGTGATCGATGAGATTCGTGGCAATTCCAACCTTGACGATCCGGAAATTCGCTCTCTATTGGCCCGGTACGGGTTTCGGGGAGAGGACGTGTTCAAGCTGGTTGGGGTATTAAGCGGTGGGGAAAAAAGCCGTTTGGCTTTGTGCAAATTATTTCTGACTCAGGGGAATTTACTTTTGCTGGATGAACCGACCAATCACCTGGACGCTGAGACCAGAGAGGTTTTGGAAGACGCACTGCTGGAGTACGCGGGCACTGTCCTGGCTATTTCTCATGACCGTTACTTTCTGGATAAGGTAGTGACCAAGATTGCTTTCCTCACTCCACGGGGACTTACCTTGATTAATGGGGACTATTCCGCTTACCGGGAGCAGAAACAGGAGCTGGACAAATTAGGGGCCGGCGGGTTAGGAACCGGAGCTCAGGGAGATGTGTCGATTGGGGATGATGCTCCGGCGGGAGGGACCCCGGCTCAAACACAATGGGTAATGGCTAAGGAAGAGCAACGCCGGCAGAAAAAGTTGGAACGGATGGAGGCCGAGATCGGCGAGTTAGAAAAAACATTACAGAGTCTCAAACGGCAACTGCACGCCACGGATGCTGACTATCAAAAGGCCCTCGAATTGCACCAGTCGGTTGAAGAGGTGCAAATGCGTCTTGACCAGGCCATGGCTGCTTGGTTGGCGGCCGTGGAGTAACCCAATTGCCCCTGCCCCCATATATTATCCTGAAACTTCAGGGTGGGGGGATACATAATGGGGGCAGCCTTGCTGATGGCGATCGCCTTAAGTCTGGACGGTTTTGGGGTGGGGTTGGCGTATGGATTAAGGAGAATTCGCCTTCCGTTTGGCTCATTAGGTGTGATTGCACTTTGCTCGGCTTTGGCGATGGGTATTTCAATGCTGTTTGGTCACTGGGTGGTAATCTGGTTAAAAGTGATT
>DAHVVW010000281.1 GCA_027357125.1 Clostridiales bacterium | reverse complement strand
CTGTTTCATGGAATTATAGGATGCTGTTACAAGTCCGGAAAGACATAGTAGTGAAGCCTTGTAGTCAATGGCGGCATTGACAAAATCCTGTGGTGCTACATCAACACCTAAATCGATGACATTAAAGCCGTTAAATTTTAAGAGACCAATGGTCAGGTTTTTGCCGATATCATGGATATCATTTTTAACCGTGCCAAACAGAATCGTAGTGTTTTGAGCAGGCATAGACGGAGTAGTCACCTTGACAGCGACCAAATCTATGACATCCTTAAAAATCTCTGCCGACATCATAAGATCAGCTAAAAAATACTTTCCTTGGTCGTACAAATTCCCTACTTGAGTCATACCATTGCGTGTCTCTTCAATGATTTCCATCGGATCTTTTCCACTCTTAAATTGAGATTCAGCTAAAGAAAGCACTTTGTCGACATCCAGACGAACCATCGCAGCCGTTAACAAACTTTCTATCATTTTCGTTCCTTCCCCTCTGCAGAAACCAAAATTGAATATTTGGAATTAAAGTTAACGTTAAAAAAACTTTTTTGTGGATGCGACAAGACGGTATTTTTCGCCATGACACGTCATAACCGACAAACCTAACGGTACATCTTTTCCGCCATATACCAACTGTTCGATTTTTAAGGCTGGAATCCCTACATTAGCACGTAAAATTTCAGCTTCTTTTGAAGGTAAGGCAACCGAAGAAATGGTCACTTGGTTTCGTTCAGACACTATACCGGTGTGGCTAGCCACAACTTCCGGAAAAGCCGCATAATGAATTTCCTGTTCAATCACTGGTTGGCCTCGATAATAAATAATATAGCGTAGCTCAATGGCTACCGGTTCATCATTAACCTCATAGAGTCTTCGGAAACGAAGGACCTTGCTGCCGGGCTTTAACTGAAGAGTTGAGGCAACCTCCTCATCGGCAGAAACAATGTCAACGCCTAGAAGTTTAACAGCATTATTTTCGGAAATTTTAAAGCTGCTGTCGGATAGTTCAAGGATTAGTTCATTGAGCTTTGGACTGGAAACGAAGCTGCCTTTGCCACGGAACGATTCGATCAGTCCTTCATCTGCCAGCAGCTTTAATCCATTGCGCACAGTCATTTTGCTAATACCGTATTGAACACCCAACTGTGACTCTGTAGGCAAAGCATCTCCAGGCTTTAACCGGCCCGATAAGATTTGCTCCCTGATATCCTCGGCAAGTTGAAAGTAAGCAGGTATGAATGATTCTCTGGTCTTCATGTTAACTTCCTTCCTCAAGATTCAAAGACTTGATAAACCGGTTTTGAAAGCCGTCATAGGTGGCAAGTTCGACATGTTGGGTTTCCCGGACAATATTCTCGGTTCTTGCCAGAAAGTCCTGCCCGCCGGCTAAAGTGAGTGCCACTCCTTGACCGGCAGCGTTGCCAATTTGATGAAAACGTTCACTGGGGAGGTTGGGTAAGAGCCCGATGGACCTTGCATTATCTAGGTTAATATAATTGCCGAAGGCACCGCCTACGAAAACATGACTAACAGACGATAGGTCAGTCCCATAAGATTCAAGGAGAATCTTAATCCCGGCGGCAATCGACGCCTTGACTAGTTGAATTTCCCGGATATCCTCTTGGGTCACGGTGATATCTTGTCCGTTACCGCTGTCTTCGGCTTTCACCAAGATATACTCCTTGCCGACAAGCAGCCTGCCCGTTGGAGTAATGATTCCGAGCGAACTTAAGGCTGCAATGGCATCAACTATTCCAGATCCGCATATGCCTGTGGCTGGCATGTCGCCAATGACTTCCACAAGCAAATCTCCGTAATAAGGGTCATGCCGTCCAGGTTGCACCTCAGAGGATGGAAAAGTCTGACGAAGCTCCTCAGAGCTCCTGAAGTAAACATCCACTCCGACCTCAGATCCGCCAGTCCCAGAGCAGTGTTTTCCGCAATGCCTGGCGGCGACACTGTCCACCGGACAGTGTCGTTTCGGACATCCGACCTCTGATTTTTGGGGCACGACTTTATGGATAGCTCCCGGTACAGCACGCATGCCGTGCTTAAGTTGAGAACCCTCAAAGGCAGGCCCGGCCGCCGTGGAAGTGGCCAGCATCCGTCCTTTTTTTCCCAGCACAATCTCAGCATTGGTGCCTAAGTCAATCATTAAGGAAAGAAATTCCGAATGGTCTATTCCCGCAGCCAAAACTGCGGCTACTGTATCTGCTCCAACAAAGGAAGCAATAATTGGCAACGTTGTGACAGGTGTATTCTGTGGCAAGTTAAAGCCCACATCACTTGCGAAACCCGATTTAATGCCGGTAAATTGGGACTGATAAGGTGCAAAGGCCAGCCCTTTAGGTTGGATACCCCAGAACAAGTGCATCATAGTGGTATTGCCACCCAAATTTACCGCTTCAATCTCCGAGGGAGAATAGGGGCTATTGGCACAAATCTTACTGATAAGGTTATTGATACATTGAATGATAAGTTCCTGTAGAACTAAAGTTCCGCTTTTGCCATTATCATTACGGCAAGCATAATCGATCCTTGAAATAACGTCAGCACCATGTGAGCGTTGGGGGTTCGTTTCGGTCTCTACCATTAAAATATCATTATTGGTAAGATCAACAAGCATCGCAGCTACAGTAGTCGATCCAATATCGATAGCCAACCCTGCTCGTTTTGCCGGATTGTTTAGTGTCAAAGAACGTTCTGATTCTGTGGAAGCCTTTGCCGCTGCTAGAGCAAGTTCAATCTGAATTGTACAATCTTCCCGAGGGAAGACCTGGCATGCCAAATAGCGGTTGCCCGTTTTCGGTTTGGCCACATGGCCTAAATTATCATAAAGCTCTCCATCAGTGAGCTCGATCAGACACTTACCGCATGTACCTCTGCCACCGCAATTACTTTCAATTAAAAAATGATGGGTCGAGAGTAGTTCTAGCGCACTAAAATTTTTACCGATTGATATTTCAATTGGTAAATGGCCAGATAGAACTGTTAAGATTGGCATAATATATCTCCTTAGACAAAATCACCATCGTTAACAAACTACAAAACACCTTGCCTTAAGAAAAAGTCCAAAGTAGAGTAAAAATAAGTAACCAAAGTAATATTAAGGTTTTCCATCTTTCTTGCTCCCTAATTTTGAACTTAAAATACTTTTCCCTTGGTTTCAGTACCTAAAACAGCCACTATTAACCCACCGAGTATGTTAACTCCGGCCGCAAAGACGAAAACAGCGGTGCTTCCATAGGACTTCAGAATATAACCGATAGCTAATGGACCGATCATTGCCCCTATCCGACCCATAGCTGAAGCAAATCCAACTCCAGTACCTCTAATTGCGGTAGGGTAAAGCTCCGGCAGGTACACTGTGTTGACCATGGCATAACCGTACTGGATGAATTGAAATAACAGCCCGGTTATTATTACGATCACAATAGTAGAGGAGATACCGTAAAAATATGCTGTTACAGCAGTGAGTATGGCCATGGATACGTTTGTCCACTTTCTACCAATTTCT
>DAHVVW010000280.1 GCA_027357125.1 Clostridiales bacterium | reverse complement strand
TGTCACGGTAGGTTCCCGGGAACACTCGCTCACGAGCTGGTCGCGCACCTGTAAGGCCTTATAAGCTGTATCCCGAAGTGAGCGACTTACCCTGATCGGGTTATTATCCCTTCAGTAACGCCTGATTTCCCCAATAATCATCGGAACTGCGTAGGTCGAGAATTTGACATTTTGGCTGAGGTCAAAATTGTCAATCGCCTTCATTAAACCAATACTGCCAACCTGGAAGAGGTCATCTACATATTCCCCTCGATTGGTAAACCTTTGAATCACGCTGAGCACCAGCCGCAAATTTCCGTAAATCAGTTTCTCCCGGGCACTGCGTTCACCGGCCTGATAGACTACAAAAAGTTCCTTCATTTTGGCACTTGAGAGTACAGGTAGTTTTGAGGTGTTCACGCCACAGATTTCTACCTTGTTGAAAGCCATCCGAGCACCTCCTGGAAAATTTCCTGTTGGAGAGTATGCCCGGTCACATAGCTAGTTATTCCAATCGACAAAATTCTTTTCTTAAACGCCGGATAATCCGCTTTTCCAAGCGCGAAATATAGGACTGGGAAATTCCCAAACGGTCTGCAACCTCTTTCTGCGTCTTTTCTTCCCCATCGTCAAGTCCGAAGCGCAACTCCATAATCAGCTTCTCCCGTTCTGAGAGACGGTCCATAGCCAGGTGCAGGAGCTGGCGGTCTACTTCTTCTTCCAGAGGACGTGAGATAATATCAACCTCAGTACCCATGACATCAGAGAGGAGAAGTTCATTGCCGTCCCAATCAATATTTAACGGCTCTTCAAACGAAACTTCAGAACGCGTCTTATTGTTGCGCCTCAGATGCATCAGAATTTCGTTTTCAATGCAGCGGGAAGCGTAAGTTGCAAGCTTAATTTTTTTCTGAGGATCAAAGGTGTTAACCGCTTTAATTAGTCCAATCGTCCCGATCGAAACCAAATCTTCGATTCCAACCCCGGTATTTTCAAACTTGCGCGCGATATACACCACAAGTCTTAGATTGCGTTCAATTAAAACGTCCCTGACTGAAATGTCCCCTCGCTCCAGGCGCTCCAAAAGCAGAGTTTCCTCGTCCGAATTTAAAGGAGGTGGCAAGGCCTCGCTGCTCCCGACATAATAGATTTCGCGTACATCCGTCCGTCCACGCAGTTTGTGCCGGAAAAAAAGCCAGATCAAGTTGAGTTTATGTTTAGCGGTCTTCCACCATTTCATGTAATTATTCTACCCCTTTCTGCACATGTTCCGGATGCAATAATGCCTGGTATTCCCCCTCATAGCTCATTGTCTGCGGCACCAAGGCTATTGTAGCTTTGACACTTCTGCGACCACTGTCCCCGTCAATTTCCACCCGCTGCGGACGCACTCCTAAAAGCCAGCTTTGGCTGCCGATACCTTGATATGGGATAAACACAAAATGTTCCATCCAGTGTGGATTCTTCCTCCAGAGGAAGGGCCAGGGATCAGCTGCCTGACGCCAGGGCAGCTTCAAAATCTCCTGCAATGATTCAGGTAGGGCCCGGGCGGCTGCCTCTTCCTCCAAAAGGATTACAGGGACTCCGCTTAAGGGATCGCGCAGATTATTCCCCGTATCAAGCAGGGCCTTCACCCTCACCGTTTCGCCCTCTTTGCCAAAATCAATCTCCACTTCACATAAAATCTGATCCAAGAGGGCAGCCCGGTTCTGCCAGTGCTGCCAGGCCTTGTGCCCTCCCCACCATAAGCCCGCACTGAGGGGTAAGACCCAGAAATTGTGCAGGTTCAATTGGATGGCGGGCCCGGTCCCTATTCCCTGAAACTGGGACAGTCCCCACAAAGCGTACACAAATCCCCCCAATCCTGCTGACAACAACCAATAGACAACGAGGGTCTTCACATACAACTTAAGCCCTTGCCAGGGAAAAGCTGCCCCAACCATCAAAAAAGGAATAAGATATTTGCTTAATTCAAACCAAGGCCACTGGGGCTTCAGCGCTAAGAGCACGGGGATTTCGCCCAGAAGAACTCCGGCAAAAATCCGTTTGGCGTGCACAGGGCGGTGGAGGAGGCGGCCACTTAACACTAGCAAAAGCGCATCCGCACTGCCGTTAATCAACATGTCCAGATCGAGATAACTTTGCTCGGTCATCCAGACGCGCCCTTTCTATTCACGCTCTGGCAAAATTATACCGAAGACAAGGGATAAAACCTGTCGCTTTGCGGTGGATAGAAATGGCATTTTTTGGGGAAAGAAAAGCGCAAAAAAGCACCCCCCTTTGCAAGGTCAGGTGCTTTACTACATTTTTCGACTTGAATAAGATTAGTTTATGAGCGCCGACGACGAAGGAACTCTGGAATATCTAAATCTGAATCAGGCGCTACCGGGCGGATCACCGAAGTTTCCGCTGATTTGGCAAGCCCCGCTGCGCCGGTCTGACGTTGATCAAAGCCGGTGGCAATGACCGTGACCCGCACTTCTTCTTTCATGTTCTCATCAATCACCGCGCCAAAAATAATATTGGCTTCCGGGTCAGCAGCTTCCGCAATAATCTCTGAAGCCTCATTGACTTCAAAGAGAGTTAGATTCGTCCCACCGGTAATGTTTAAGAGCACTCCTTTAGCCCCTTCAATAGAGGTTTCGAGGAGAGGGCTGGAAATAGATTTGCGCGCCGCATCAGCCGCCCTGTTCTCGCCCGTAGCCTGACCGATCCCCATGAGGGCCGACCCGGTATTCATCATAATTGTCTTGACATCGGCAAAATCCAAATTAATTAAGCCCGGAACCGCGATCAGGTCGGAAATCCCCTGAACGCCCTGGCGCAGAACATCATCCGCAATCCGAAAAGCCTCATGAATGGTGGTATGCTTGTCCACAACCTGAAGCAAGCGGTCATTGGGAATAGTTATCAAGGTGTCTACTTTGCTTTTGAGATCAGCAATCCCTTTCTCGGCCTGCATGGCCCTTTTACGCCCCTCAAACGTGAAAGGACGGGTAACCACTCCCACAGTGAGCGCCCCCAGCTCTTTCGCTACCTCAGCTACCACCGGTGCTGCTCCCGTGCCTGTGCCTCCGCCCATACCCGCCGTCACAAAAACCATATCCGCGCCCCGCAAAGCCTGCACCAGCTCTTCCCGGCTCTCTTCAGCCGCCTTGGCACCGATTTCCGGGTTTGCTCCCGCTCCCAGCCCTTTAGTTAACTTCCCCCCGATTTGCACTTTCTGCGGGGAATGAGCAAGTCCCAGAGCCTGGGAATCTGTGTTCACTGCGACAAAGTCCACACCTTTAAGCCCTGCAGTTATCATCCGGTTAACAGCATTGTTGCCGCCCCCGCCCACACCAATCACTTTAATGGCGGCAACTTGATTAACATCAATATCAAATTCCAGCATTTAGTGTTTAACCCCCTTGCTCTTTTTTCGCTTTATTAACTAAATTTTCTGCGGTCGTTTTCTCCGGCGAAAATTGCGTATCCTCTTGTGTATGTACGTATCCCCTCGCGCTTTCAGACCAGCTCTGGGGCGTTAAAATCAACCTAA